>JANMSL010000221.1:0-8805 GCA_031389245.1 Lysobacterales bacterium
AAACACTCGGCAATGTCCATTCGCGCCCTCGGCCGCCGTTCCCGACGCGGCCCTACCTCCTCCATCCATGGAGTCGAGGTGCGCTCCCACCGTAGGAGCGGACCTGGCCGCGATGAACACTCGGCAACGTCCATTCGCGCCCGGGTGCGCTCCTACCGCGTGACTTCGCGCCGTCGGCCTCAGGGCGGGTCTTCGAAACTATTGCCAAACACCAGATCGCTGGGCACAACCACCGGTCGATCAAGTTGTAGCAAATAGGCGCGCAGCGCGTCACGGTCGGCGACCGAAACAGTCAAGGCAATGCGATGCGGTGCGGCAGCGTTCAGGTCGGCGGCGTTGCTGACCAGAATCTCGTCGACTGCCACGTACCATGCCGGAGCCTCAAACACGATGGTGTTGCTGGCACCGGCATTCAGCGGCACATCTTCGAGTCTGGCGGTATTCCAGTTGGTGCTGCGCCAGGGAGGATCATTGCCGGAGGGCGACAACAACAAGGCACGTGATACGCCATTCACCAGCACAGTCACCTGCGCCACATTTGGCGAGTTGCTGTAGCGCAACTCGATCGCACCCAGACCACCAGCAGCGCCGTCGACGCCGCTGAAGGTCAGGCGCTGTCCGCTCTGGGCGAGTTGCACAAAGGCTTGGCCGCGCACGCTGTTGTCGTTGTTGAGATCGACATAGTTGGCGACCAGCACCGCCCCGCCCGACAATGCCCCGGATTCCGCAGCAAGGCGCGTTCCTCCAGCGACACGGAACACCTCGTCGAGCGATGCAGCCGAGCCATCATGGAAGTAGGGCGCGGTCTGCCAGAGACCATACAGCGTCGGTGTGTCGATGCCGTTGAGTGTCCCGCCCAGTCGGCCGCCTGAGGTTTCGCGCAGTGTGCCGACGTCGTGTAACAGCCCCGCGCCGACGGTGCTATCGGTGAACCGAGGCGCGGCATGGCAATTGGCACAGCCTAGCGCGGAGAACACGGATGCGCCCGCGATTGCCGCTGCGGTCATGCTGCCGTCTGCGCTGCGCTGCGGGCTGCGTGGCACGCTGTTGGCACCCAGCGAACCCACATACGCCGCAAGTGCATCCAACGGCGCGCTGCGCCCTGCCTTGGCGGCCCCCAATGGTGCGGCAGTCGCGGCGTAATCGCTGTTGCTCATGAAGCCGCTGCCGCCGAAGAACAATCGCATATCGCCTTCAAAGTCCTGGATCTCGTCAAAGTTGGCGCTCCAGTGCACGTTGCCCTGTGCCATTCCGCCGCGGCCCTGCAAGGTGGTCGTGTTGCGCAGTCCTTCGCCGCGGCCGGTGAAATCCCAGACCCGTCCGTCGTGGCTGCCATCGAGATGGCAGGTGGCGCAGCTGATATAGCCTTCTGCGCTCATGCGCGGATCGGAGGCGTTGTAGAAAATTGTCTTGCCGAGCAAGACCTGTGCGGCGAGCGGCTCGACCGCAACCGTGCTCACGCTGCTGGCTGCAACAGCCACATTGCCGAGGCGAAACAAGGCATCGGTTTCCAGCACGCGAACGCTGCGGTCCATCAGGTTCTGCACGAAGCTGCGCCGTGTTGTGGTGTCGCTGCAAATACCTTGCGGCGCGGCACCAACCTGCAATCGTGTCACCAGACTACCGAGGCCGGTGCTCTGCGCGCTATCCAGTGCATCGAGCACCAGAACCTCGTCATTGCCTTGCAGGGCAATCATCAGATAGTCACCGAACGGAGAAAAGGCGAGCGCCGATGCCGAGTCGCTGTTGTCCAGATCGATGCCGCGGCGGAAGCGCTCGGCATCGTTCGCGCCCGCGGGATCGATCTCGACGGCGAGATTGCGCACGCTGTTGTCGGTGTCCAGGTCAAAATTGGGGGCGATCAACACACCGCGTTCGTTGTTGGGCTTGTTGGCGACGATCCAGGCGTGTGCATCGAGCGGCGCGAAAGCAATGCCGGCGAGTTGATTGGCGACACCTCTGCCAGCGGCCGTGGTATCGCGGTTGGCTTCGTCACCGAATTTTGGAATCCGGATCGTGCGGGTCAACGACATCGCGCCGGCCGGGTTTACGTCCCATACCTCACCACGATGTGCGGGCGAAAGAAAACGTGTGACCAGCACGCGCGCTCCGTCGGCTGCGATGGCAATCGCCCGCGGGCCCGGGCCCAGCGCGAGTTGCCCGGTCTGCGCCCGTGTCGCGGTTGCATAACGGCGCAAGGCACCGGCCCCGTGCAGGCTCACGTAGGCGCTTTGACCGTCGGCGCTGATCGCCAAACCGAGCGGCGCGCTGCCGTATCCGGTCGACAGCGTGGCCGCGATCGTGCCGGTATTTTCATTGACAATCGCGATGGCATCCGCATCGTGGCAAGCGACCCAGATCTCGCCCTGCGCTGAGCGCGCCAGGGTGCGTGGGTCGTCGCAGACCGCAATCTCGCGCACTATTGCCAGCGTGTCGGCGTTGATCTCGGTAATCGTGTCGGCATCGGGGTTGACTGTCCAAACGCGCCGGCCGGGCGCATGGCAGGCAATCGAAGACGAGTGCGTCGGCAGCGTTGCTGGAGGCGTCAGCACGGTGACCACTTCGCTGCGGCTGGCAATCACATTCGATGGGTCGCGCACCTGCGCGGTGGCGCGGTAGTGTCCGGCTACGACGTAGGCATGCTGCGCATTGGTGGACGCGCTCCACGCGGTCTTCGGTGTGCCGTCACCGAAATCGAAACGAAATTGCAGCGTATCGCCGGCATCCGGATCGGTGGCACTGACGCTCAACGTAGCGTTGGCGCCCGGCGCCACCGGATAAGGCGTGAGCGTGAACGCCGTGACCGCAGGCGGCAGATTGCCCACCACGCTGGCGCCGGTAGAGAAGGTGAACGCGTAGGATTCCATGGCATTGCCGGCAGCGTCGCGAATGTTTTCCAGTCGCACCTCGTAGCTGGTGTTATTGGCCAACGGCGCAGTCGGCGTGAACGTCAGGATATCGTCGAAGGCATAGGTCATCGACCCGGCCAGTGCGCTGCCGCCAGGTACGCCGGCGGTCATGACGCGCACCCGAAATGTACTGCCGTTGACCAGACTCGCCATATCCAGGGTTTCGTGGATCAGTACGCTGATCGGCGCAGCTACCGGATAGTTGATTTGCCCGGCGCGCGGAACATGAAAGGCAACACTGGGCGCGCGCGTATCCGGCGTCGCTTGATGCGCCCAGATGGCCATTCCCTGTCCGGACCCGACGCCACCGGTCACCAGCAGATTGCCAAGGGGCAAAGCGAACTGACTGACATCAAGCGTCACACCAATCGGCGGCTCGAACTCCTGCACCGACTGACGCGTGCGCATGTCGACCTTGTGCTGGCCGATGAATCCAAACTCGTCCTGAAACTGTGCATACATCGCGTTGTCGCCAGGCAGCGCAACATCATCAAGGAAGCGCAGATCAGTCGGATCGGTAATGTCGGCAATGCGCACGCCGTTGCCATTGTTGTTGTAGGGCATCACCGCGAGCAGGCGGCCTTCACCGGCCCAGAGTTCAGGCCAGTATCCGCCCGGACCGCCGACGTTGAGCACGTCCAGCAGCAGTGGGTTTGCCGGGTCGCTGATGTCGTAGGCGGCAATGCCGGTGCGGCTCTGGTCCGAGACGTAATACAGCAGATTGCCAAGCAGGAAGGGTTGGCCAATGACGCCGGTCAGACCCAGATGATCAAAGGTTCCGAGCACGGTGCCATTCGGGCCGCCGCGACGGATCTGCACATCGCCTTCGATGGCGTTGTAGCTCCAGTAAGTGGGATTGACGAACCACGGCTGGAACAGATCACCACGCACGCCAGCGCTGAACGAACCCGAGGCCTGCCGCGTAACACCAGGCACGCCGGGCTGAGCAAGAAACGACCACGGCGATCCCGCCTGGAACGCGTCGGACCCGAGCACGAGAAACGCGCCCGCTGGCTGCATCAGGAAAAAATAGCCGTGTGCCATGACTGGCTGCGGTGTGATCCCGAGCGTTGGACCGCCCAGCTGATTGATGCCCGTCGGAGCTGCTGGATTGCTGATGTTCCATATCCGAACCTGCAGGTCGGAGCCCGGTTCACTCGACGGACTCTCCGGGACGGTGAAGAGCACGCCATGATGATAGGCGATGATCGCGGTACGACCCTGGTTCGGCGCATTCGGCCCGGACAGCAAGGTGCCGGCGACCTGCGCCACGTTCGGGAATCCGGGGCTTGCCGGCCAGGGCTGCGCCTGGGTAATGCACGGGACGCACAACACGGCGAGCGCCGCGCCTGCGAGCCGACGCATCCGTGGCTGCCGGGTAATCCTGCGGGCATTCTTCAGTGCGGCCAGGATGAGGCGGGTTGCAACAGTCAGGCTCAGGATATGCATGCATGCGATTCCAGGTATCGGTAAAGCGCACTACGCAAAAAGCCACCGCCAACGACACGACCGCAAGAAAAATGACGTAGGCCCCGTCCCACCATGAATCAGCGTGATCCTATGCTGCGCCAGGGCTCACAGAGCGCAACAAGAATAGCGATCGATCAGGCGGGGTCGATTGTCGAAGGCAGCAGTAGCCGCAAACGCACGGCTTCCAGTCGAGGGGCATTCGCTGCCGGCGCTGGCGCCGTGCCACGGTCCAGGGTCTGCAACCAGCGCTGCGCCTCGAGCGTGAACGCATTGTCGGCGCCCAACTGCGCCTCGCGCTGCACAATGGCGCGTCCGATGGCGGTGCGGGCGCTCTGCGTGTCGCCGCGGCGCACAGCGAGCACAGCGCGCGCAAGCTGCAACGCGGACCAGCGCGGATGGCCGCCGTCGCGGGTCGGCCACAGGATCGCTTCGGCAGCGTCCAGATCGCGCGCGGCGTCCTGGTCGTGGTTGACAATCAAGTGCAGCCAGGCGCGATCCAGAAACGCATACGCGGGCAGCACGTTGCCAGTCGCGATCGTTGCATAATTGTTGGTGAGTACGTCGTCGAGACCGCGCAGCGCCGCTTCGAATTGACCATCGAGTTCGTCGACCAGTGCCAGCGTGTGGCGACTGATGCCGAGCACCGCATGCTGCTCGCCATAGTGCTGGCGTTGCGTCGCGATCGCGGTATTGATCAGCAGCCGCGCCTCGGCAGCTTCGCCATCGAGCACCAGCGTTTGCGCCAGCGCCGTCTGAGTGGCTGCAGTGGTGGCATTCGCATCACCATACATTTTCAGCAACTGGGTCAACGCGGCGCGCTGCAGCGTGCGCGCTTCGGCGATGTGCCCCGAATCGCGTAGTACCGTCCCCAGGTCGCGCGCGAGCTCCGCGTGCGCGGCGGGCGGCGCGGCACTGGCGCGTTGGGCGGCATCGGCGCGACGCAACACTGCCTGCGCAATCACGTACTCGCCACGACTGTGCAAGACGTCAGTCAGCGCCATCGGGATCCACGCGGTGCCGTACGCGCCCTGTACGTACCAACGTGATTCGGCCTCGCGCAATGCCGCCTCTGCCTGGGTGTAGCGTCCGCTGTAATGCAATGCGCGCCCGTACTCGCCGAGCACAGCCGTCAGCCGCGGATCGTCTGGATCGAGGCCGCGTCGCAGCGCCAGTGCCTCGCCGATCAGATCGGCTGCGCGCGGCATGTCGCCGCGACCGACCTGCACCTGGCCGCCGATATCGAGCAGCTCAGCGAGTAGATCCGGCTGCGCCGAAAAGCGTTCGCGCGCGCGCAGCAGACCCTGTTCGAGCACACGCTCCGCACTCGCCTGCGGGGTACGGGTGAAGCGCGGATCGGCCTCGCGCAGTAGTTCGACCAGATAATCGCGCACCAGTCGATTGAGCTCGGCCTCGCGCCGGATGCGTTCGGACTGCACCAGCACCGTGCCGATATAGGCGGCGAGCACCACGACCAATGCCGCCGCCGCCGCACTCGCCAGCCAGTTACGCGATACGAATCGACGTACACGGTAACCAAGAGATGGCGCGCGCGCGCGCACCGTACGCTGCGCCAACCAAGCGTCGAGATCGTCGGCGAATTGCATCGCCGACGCATAGCGCTGCTCCGGCACGCGCGCCATTGCGCACTGTGCAATGGCATCCAGATCGCCGCGTAGCTGGCGGCGTAGACGTTTGGCCGTGGTGCGACGAGCGTTCAGCACACGCTCGATCTCAGCACTCGCGAGCGCGGCTCGATTCAACGCCTGGCTCGGCGGCGGAGCGTCCTCGCTCACCACCGCATGTGCCAGCTTGACCAGGTTTTCGGAGCGTGATTGAAACGGCCGCACGCCACAAAGCAACTCCACCATGAGCAGGCCGAGCTGGTACACATCGACAGCAGTGGTCACGGTTGCGCCGAGAAATTGTTCGGGACTCGCATACTGCGGGGTCAGGACGCGCGAGCGGGTTTGGGTGGAATTGTCGCCGGCAGTTTCGTTCTCGGAGTCGAGCAGCTTGGCGATACCAAAGTCGAGCAACTTGACGTGGCCCTCGGTGGTCACCATCACGTTGGCCGGCTTGATGTCGCGGTGCACGATCAATGCGCGGTGCGCACTGTGCACGGCGATCGCGACTTCTCGAAGCAGGCGCACGCGCGCTGCCAGGTCGAGCTGTCGCGCGTCACACCAGGCATCAATGCGCTCGCCTGCAACATATTCCATGGCCAGCCAGGGCCGACCGTCCGCAGTGACACCGCCGTCAAGCAGGCGCGCAATATGCGGGTCGTCGAGCGTGGCCAGAATGCGGCGCTCCTGCTCGAAGCGTGCAATGAATTCGGGCGTCGCCAATCCCGGACTCAGGCGTTTGATCGCCGCACGCTGATCGCGATGCGTTCCGCTGCCACTCGCCAGCCAGACCTCGGCCATGCCGCCGCGCCCGAGCCATTGCGTGAGCTGCCAATCGCCCAGTTGCTGGTCGCTGTCGGCGGTTATCCCAACCACGGAGCGAGCTACCGCGCATTCCAGCACTGAGTCAATGCGGCAGGAATCGGAGTCGGCTGCTTCCAGCAACCGTTCCAGCAAGGGGGCTTCGTCCGGATTTTCGATGCGCCACTGTGCAAGAACCGGTTCGCGTTCATCGGCAGGCAGCGCGAGCATTTCGTCCAGCGCACGGTTGAGCGATTCGAATCGCTGCAATTGTGGCCACGAGTTCGTCATTGACGTTTTCATCGCCGCTCCATCGGCGAATATTTTATCGCACCGACCTTGCCGCAGGGTGCACACGGTGCAGTGATCATCGCGAGGCGCTCATGGCGAGGTAATCATGGCGAAGTACTCACGGAGCGATCGCGGTAGCGATCCAGGCACGTGCACGCTTCAGATCTCGTTGCACCTGGCGCAAATGGAACCCGGTAAGGCGCGCTATGTTTTCCGTATCCAGACCGGCGAACCAGGCCATCTCCGCCAGCTCCGCCAACGGCGCATCGCGCTCCGCCAGTTGCGACAACGCCTGGGCCAGACGCGCAGCCAGTTCGGCGTCATCACTGGAACCGTCCAGGCTTTCGTCAAGTGTTACGGCAATTGCGCCGCCGCCGCGCTTCTCGGCGATGTGTTCGCGCGCGTGGTCGATGATGATTTGCCGCATGACTCGCCCGCACAGTGCATAGAAGTGACGCTCATCCTCGATGCTGAGTGTGCCGTGCCCGGCAAGGCGTTCATAGACTTCATGCACCAGAACGGTGGTGCTGACGGTTGGCGTACCACCCAGACGACGCAGTTGGCGGCTGGCGATCTGGCGCAGCTCGGCGTAGACCAGCGGGATCAGCCGATCAAACGCGCCGGCCTCGCCACGCCCCAACGCATGCAGCAGGGAAACCACCTGATCGGGCTCGAAGGTCATGATCGCATTGTGCTGTGCGCGAAGACGGGCAGACACTGATCCTATCAAGTCCACGCTGGCGCAACGGCCGACCCCTGCACAGTTCCGGCGCCACTGGGGCCATTCAACAATTTTCCGAGCGGAACGCGGCTGTTCGCCAACTTAGCGGCAACGTGTAAAAAACGCGGCAAACAAACGCCGGGAACCGAACTCGGCTGCATGCGTCCAACACACTACGTTGCTGCACCCGGCACGGAAATCGCCACAGAATTCTTGCGCAAAATCAGCGCAATCGCTGGCGGGAATGCCAGCCAGAACCCCGAGCTCGGCATCAGCACGACGCCCAGAACAGTAAGTGCCAACAGGCTCCAGCCAAGTGATCGGGGAATCGACGCAGAACAGCGTTCGAGCGCCGACACCGCAATGCCACAGATGAACAGGGCGATGCCGAAAAGCACAAACCACACCACGGCTCCGATCCTCGGGTCGGTGCCCACGGTGTTGAATACGCCGCGCTGGAGCACGGTCAACAGCACGCTCTTGAATACGATGATGGCGAACACGGTGTGCAGCAGTGAAACGCCGACAATCCAGCGACCAATCCAATGCTTCATTTTCATCTCCAGAGTCAAAAGTGGCTATTCCGTCAAGGTCTATCCCAATTTTGGACGCATCGGAGCTGAGCACGCAATAGCGCCGCACGTTGATCAGCATGCGGAAGCGGCACTCCCACAAAGTCAAAACAGCACCGCAGCCTCTGTAGCTGCGAGCGCCGCCACATTTACTCGCAGACGCTACGTTCCGGTCCCGAGTACACAACACGGGTGATCGCTTTCTGCTGACTGATGCCATCAAGGGTGTAGTTCAACGTCGCGGTTTCACCGTTGCTGAAACTCAATGACGCGCTGCCGACTTCAGGAACTGGAAACGTTGTGGCCGGGCCGCTGATGTTGTTGAACGCAATGCCAGTGCTCGGCCGATTCAGTGGGCCGGTGAAGATGCCGTTGCTGCCCTTGCTGAGCAGGCCAGTTACCCACATCGGTTTGCCATC
>JANMSL010000223.1:0-5709 GCA_031389245.1 Lysobacterales bacterium
TATTGCTCGGCGATGAGGTCGATCAGTTCGAAAAGGTCACCGATATTCTGGATGTCTGGTTCGACTCCGGCGTCACCCATGCCTGTGTGCTGAACCAGCGCGAAGAGTTGCGTGGTGAGCGCGTCGGCACCATGTATCTGGAAGGCTCTGATCAGCATCGTGGCTGGTTTCAGTCTTCGCTGATGACCTCGGTCGCGCTGGATCGCAAGGCGCCATTTTCCGAGGTGATCACGCACGGTTTTGCGGTCGATGCGCAGGGCCGCAAGATGTCCAAATCGGTGGGCAACGTGGTTGCGCCGCAGAAGGTCGTGGGCACCTTGGGCGCGGATGTTTTACGGCTGTGGATCGCGTCCACGGATTATCACAACGAGATGTCGGTTTCCGACGAAATCCTCAAGCGCGTTGCGGATACCTACCGCCGCCTGCGCAACACCGCGCGATTCCTGCTCGGCAATCTGGCTGGCTTTGTACCGGCGCGCGACGCCGTGCCTCGCGATCGGATGCTGTTGCTGGATCGTTGGGCGATGCGCCAGTCCGAACGCCTGATGCAACTCGCGCGACGCGTCTACGGTCAGGAAGCCGGTGCAGAGCGCTCCGACAGTTCGGACAGCTACGCCTATGCCGCGCTGGTGCAGGAATTGATGCGCTTCTGCACCGTTGATATGGGCGCTGCCTATCTCGACATGACCAAGGATCGCCTGTACACGCTGCAGGAAAATGCGCCAGCGCGCCGTTCCGCGCAGACCGCGATGTATGCAGCGCTGGAGGTACTGGTGCGCGCGCTGGCGCCAATGACGAGTTTTACCAGTGAAGAAATCTGGGCAGCGATGCCGGGACGTCTGCACGACTCGGTATTCTTTTCGACCTGGAAAGACATTGACGCACTGTTCGATGGCTTGAAATTGTCGAAGGACGAAGACGCGTTGATCGACATGCTGGGCGAACTGCGCCCGGTGATCCAGAAGCGCACAGAGGAGCTGCGCAACGAGGGCAAGCTGGGTGGGTCGCTGCAGGCCGAAGTGGCGCTGTACGCAGATAAGTCCAGCGGTGAGCGTTTGCAGGGTGTGGCAGCGGAGTTGCGTTTCTACTTCATTACTTCCGACGTGCGCGTTATGCCGCTTGTCCAGGCACCGGCCGATGCGATCGCGGCCAGCGCCGGTGGTTACTCGCTCAAACTATGCGTCGCTGCAACCGAGCATAAAAAGTGCACGCGCTGCTGGCACCACCGTGCCGACGTTGGCCAGCAGGTCGAGCATCCCGAACTGTGTTCGCGTTGTGTGACCAACGTTACCGGAGCAGGAGAAGTCCGTGCATTCTTCTGACCGTTCCGGAATTTCTGCGCTGCGTTGGCTAGGCGTAACGGCGATCATTGTCGCGCTCGACCAATGGACCAAGGCGATCGCTACAGCATCGATGAAATTGCACGAATCCATCGAAGTGTTCACTGGTTTTCAGTGGACGCTGGCACACAACTACGGCGTGGCCTTCAGTATTCTCAACGACGGCGAAGGGCTGCAACGCTACGCTCTATCGGCATTCGCCGTGATCGTGGCGGGTGTATTCACCTGGATGATGACGCGCCTGCCACGCAACGATGTCGCCACCAAACTTGCATTTTCGCTGGTGATCGGCGGAGCGCTCGGCAACGTCATCGACCGCATCCGTTTTGGCTACGTCGTGGATTTCATCGACGTGTATTGGAAGAGCTCACACTTTCCGGCGTTCAATATCGCCGATTCCTCGATCTGCGTCGGTGCCGCGGTGTTGCTGATCTGGGGCTGGAAGCACGAGCGTAATGCCAACGCGCCCCTGGTTTTGAAGGATTAGACGACGATGGATGTTGTACTCGCCAATCCCCGTGGGTTCTGCGCCGGTGTTGATCGCGCGATCGAGATCGTCGAACGCGCCATCGATGCCCTGGGTGCGCCGATCTATGTGCGCCATGAAGTCGTGCACAATCGCTTCGTGGTTGAAAATCTACGTTCGCGCGGTGCCGTCTTTGTCGAAGAGCTGGACGAAGTGCCGGATGGGGCAACGGTGATTTTTTCCGCGCATGGCGTTTCCAAAGCGGTGCGCGAGGAAGCACGTGGACGCGGGCTGAAAGTGTTTGATGCGACCTGCCCGCTGGTCACCAAGGTGCACATTGAAGTGGCCAGGCACTGCAAGGCCGGGCGCGATGTGGTGATGATCGGCCACGCTGGGCATCCCGAAGTCGAAGGTACGCTGGGCCAGTGGGCGCAGGCGGGTGCCAAAGGCCGAATCTTCTTGATTGAAACTCCGGGCGATGTCGCCGGATTGCCGTTGGCAAGCGACGCCGACCTGGCCTTCGTCACCCAGACCACGCTCTCGGTGGATGACACGCAGTCGGTGATCGATGCATTGCGCAACCGCTTCCCCAAGATCGAAGGTCCGCGTCACGATGACATTTGCTACGCCACACAGAACCGCCAGGACGCCGTCAAACGCCTCGGCCGCAACTGCGATCTGGTGCTGGTGGTCGGCTCGCCCAACAGCTCCAACTCGAACCGACTGCGTGAGCTGGCCGAGAAGCAGGGGGTATCGGCCTTCCTCATCGACGGCGCCGCAGACATCGACTCCGCATGGCTGCAAGGCCGCAAAAGCATCGGCGTCACCGCCGGCGCATCGGCACCGGAAAGCCTGGTGCAAGGCGTGGTTGAACGCCTGCGCCAACTCGGCGCCGAATCCGTGCGCGAACTCGAAGGCGAACCCGAAAACGTCGTCTTCGCCCTACCCAAAGAACTACGCCTCATCCTGGTCGACTGACCCCCACCAAAGCGCCGCCCTTGTAGGAGCGGCTCTAGCCGCGAAGCCCTGCGCTCTCATGTCTCCCACCACCATTGCCTACCCCCACCCACCCCACCTTGCAGCCCCCAACCGTCCAACCTACAATGTACGGCTGCAGTTGCCCTGGCGCGATCAGCCCACAGCGACACGCCGCTCCCAGACATCGCCGGAATAGCTCAGTTGGTAGAGCGGCGCATTCGTAATGCGTAGGTCGTAGGTTCGATTCCTATTTCCGGCACCACTGAAATCAAGGGCTTGCGACGGCTTCGACCGTGCAGGCCCTTGTCGTTTCCGGCGTCGGGTAACAACTGGGTAACAGATTCGCGCTGCTATGCGCTTGCTCGATTGGTTATCATCGAACGGGATTTTGCGAAGAGACGTCCGAGCTGAATCGGCGCGTCCAAGCTCGTGTCCCACCTCATTCCGACACTTGCAATGACCAGAAGTTAACACATATATTACGCTAAGGAATGATGGCCGGATTCGACCACAAGGGATCGGTGAAGCGCGCAATCACCTTTGGCGCGGGCATCGATAGCTGGGATCAGTTCTTTGGGACTAGATCGAGTGCGTATGCCGCCTGTCAGGCCAATGTCATTGCTTTGATCAAGAGATACTGCGAAGGGCATAGGCTCCACTCGCCCGAACAGCTAAATGACGAGGGCAAAGGCATCCTAGCGTTTAAGGGGCGATGCGGGTTGCGCGCATATTTTTGGCAATGCACGAACACCAAAGGAGAGCAGCTTTGCGTGATTGGCCTAGTTGTCCACAAGAAGACTCGAAAGCTTGATCCGGCTCACCGCGAAAAGACAGTCGCACAGCGAGTGCTTTTTGAAAACATGGAGCAAATGAGATGAAAGAGTGGCTTGATCAAGACCCCGACAATGCGCGCTTGCTAGCCGAAGAGTCATTCATTCTCGAAGCTACCGAGTCGATCTGGGAAGCGATGGAGAACCAAGCGCTCACCAAAGCAAAACTGGCAGAGAAAGCCGGCTGTTCGCGCGCCTTGATTTCTCAGCTGCTTAGCGGGTCCAGGAACATGACGCTTCGCACCTACGCGCAGCTCTGTTTTGCGCTCGGGCTGGAGCCCAAAATTTCTGCTTCCAATCGCAACGAAGCACAAATCTGGGAACCCGCCGCAGATTGGGGTTTTGAGTTCTTCGAAGTGCGCATGCCGCGCGAGCGAAGGGAGCTGTCCGGAAACGTATATCCGATTCGCTCAAGTGTCGGTGTTCGGGCACCCGAACAAGATGCACGGAGTGAACGATGGAGTACAGACGAGGCGAACGTATTCGGTCGGACCGCTGCCGGAGGAACGTGCTGATATGGGCCGCGCGGTGACAAAACATGCACCTCCTCTTGGAGGCGACAACCTTTCGCTGCAGGGTATGTGTGTCAAGAGTCTGCACGCCGATTACGGCGATAATTTTCTGCCGCATGGCGTCATGCCCAGAAGCAGTCGATTGCAGCGCCGCGGCCCGACCGTTGTTTCGATCACAGGAGGATCGAAGGGTCCAAGCTCAACCAAGGTCGAAGTGTTCCAGTTTCAGATTGGTGTCGGCGCGCGCCTCATCACGCAAGACCCAGAAGATGGCGAAAATGTGCCAGGCGAAAACGTCATCGCGGTGATTGATGCTGAATTCGCCGTGACCTACGTTTTGGCCGACGGGAAAGCTGAACCGACAGACGATGCGTTGAACGAGTTCGCATCCACCAATGTGCCGTTCAATATTTGGCCGTACTGGCGGGAGCTGTTGCAGTCGACATCAATGCGCATGGGATTGCCTCCCATAGTGCTGCCACTACGGCAAATCAAAACAGCCCCGAAGTCGGGTCTCGTGAAAGCGCGGAAATAGCGTTTTAGCTGTAACAGCCTTCGCGTTGCGCGGTGACAGCTGCGAATTTTCCTAGCCCTAATCCAGACGCATCCTAGGGTCTTCCCCGCCGATCGCCGGCACCATGTCGACACGAAGCCACCTAGCGGATACTTTGTTAAAGCACGTGGCTCCGTCCACACCGCCGGACGGAATAACATTCTCACTTCGACTAGGAGGGGTATGGAATCCGATCATTTGAATAAGGGTCACGCGGCAGGGCTTCTGCTGGCCCTTGGGGCGTGCAAGGCAAGTGCGCTTCTAGAAAAGTTTTCCGGATGGCTAATGGTCGGCATGGCTGGTGTTTTTTCCCTCCTACTTACCAACATGGATCGCGACAACCTCTTGATCGGGTTGCGGGAAGGTATTTTTTAGGCGCGCGCATCTTTCTTGCATCGTGCGTTTTCGGGCTCGTCGCCCGCTACATATCAACCATCCTTGCGAGTGCTGAGGCCGTCCGCGAGACGGTTGAAAAGCAACCATTTATCGCTGCGAATTTTGATCTTGAAGTTGTCAAAGTTGAGTTTCAAAAGGCATTCTTTTGGCCTGCGCGAATGGCAATTGGTTATTACATGAGTAGACTTGATTCTGGCGATACTGCCGCTACCGGCCGACTGCTTTCGCGCCTCGCACAGACTCAAGGATTTCTCATTCTAATGCAGTGCGTGCTCTGCTTTTGTTCCATTTTTAGTGTCGTCAACGTCTAGGCTCAGGTCAACATTGAATCGAGATTTCTATGCCATCGATTAACGCGGCGGGTACTATCCAAGCCAACTGTCCCGGATGCAATGGAGCGCGATCGAGCTTCGAATGGCGCTCTGGAACAACAGGTGCGTATGGTGCCGTAGTGCTAGAGGGGGCGCATCATGTATGGGGAAGCGTTGCAATGCACTTCCGACTTTTTCGGTGTGCAGAATGCAACATCGACGGTCTCGGAAAAATCGCATGTTCGCATGGAGAATATCCCGGTCAGTATCGCGAACTGCAGGAATTCACGCCAAATGTTCGCGCTTCTCTTCAGCTTCCTCCT
>JANMSL010000245.1:0-4051 GCA_031389245.1 Lysobacterales bacterium
ACCAGATGCCGCATTCCTTGCGGCTGTGCGCGCTGCACTCGCGCCGCCTGGCCGCACGCTGAAACAGCCATCGACAAACTGAAATTGGCCGGCGCTTTTTGCAATTTTGTGCCGGCGCAGGCATGGTCGAAATCAACGTCCTCTGATAACTTGGACGATGAATCGCGCGCGATCGTGTCGGTGCCGCGTCGACCCGGGCGTTGATGCTGCCGGCAACGGCACCCCGCAGCATTAAAGTCAGGCGTAGCGCGCTCCCTGACCTTTCCCCGGCCCTCACCGAGCATCGGCGAGGGAGTGAAGTTTTCGGCTCCGTTTTGGCTTTCACGTTAAGGAACATGTCCATGGCAGCAAGCAGCCTGCTCACCCTGATCGACGACATCGCCACGCTGCTCGACGACGTCGCCGTGATGAGCAAAGTGGCAGTACAGAAAACGGCGGGGGTTTTGGGCGACGACCTCGCGCTCAATGCCCAACAGGTTTCCGGAGTAGACCCGGAACGCGAGTTGCCGGTGGTCTGGGCAGTCGCCAAGGGATCGTTGAAAAATAAAGCCATCCTGGTGCCATCGCTGCTGGCAATCAGCGCCTTTATACCCTGGGCGGTCATACCGCTGCTGATGATCGGCGGCGCGTATCTTTGCTATGAAGGTTTCGAGAAGGTGGTGCACAAGTATCTGGACAGCCGCGCTGAGAAAGCCGAGGACGCAGCGCATCATGCCAAGGAACTGGCGGCCTTGGCCGATCCGAATGTGGATTTGGTTGCATTGGAGAAGGAAAAGATTGCCGGCGCGGTGCGCACCGATTTCATCCTGAGCGCGGAGATTCTTGTGATCACGCTCGGTACAGTCACCACGAAATCGTTCGGCTGGCAGATCGCGGTCATGGTGACCATCGCGATCGTGATGACCGTGGGTGTCTACGGCCTGGTTGCCGGTATCGTCAAGCTCGATGATGCGGGCCTCTACCTCAGCCGGCTGCAAGGCGCAGGTCTCGCGCGCAGGTTCAATCGCAAACTGGGCCGAGCCTTGGTTGCGGCTGCGCCCTATCTGATGAAAACCTTGGCAATCGTCGGCACCGCCGCAATGTTCCTGGTCGGCGGCGGCATCTTGGTTCATGGCATTCCGCCCCTGCACCATCTCAGCGCGCACTGGACGCACGGCGCCGACTCGATTCCCGCAATCGGCGACTTCCTCGGCGGCCTCACGCCGATCTTGATCAGTGGCGTGACCGGGCTGGTCGCTGGTGCCTTGGTGCTCGGTGTCGTGCTACTGGCGCGACGCATCTTCGTGCGCAGCAAGACAGCCGATTGACGGCTCGCGTCACCGGCAACGCGGCCGGTGCATCAGTTCCTGACTGACACTGCGGCCGTCACCACAATCTCGATCTTCCAATCCGGACGCGCCAACGCAGCTTGAGTTGTCGCTCGCGGGGGTGTGTGACCTGCGACGACCCAGGACTCCCAAACCGTATTCATCGCGGCAAAATCATTGAGGTCAGCAAGAAATATCTGCGCGCGCAGAATTTTCGACTTGTCACTTCCGGCACGCGCCAATAAAGCGTCAATCGCCGCCAGTACCTGGCCGGTCTGGCCAGCGATGCCCTGCGTGGCATCTTCGGCGACCTGACCCGCGAGATAGACAGTGCCGTTGTATACGGCCATTTCCGACATGCGAGGACCCACATCGAAGCGCTGAATCATCGAATTTCCCTGGAAGGGGTGACGGCTGGTGAGGGACGCGGGCTGCGCCGAGCGAAGGACCAGCGCAGTGCGTAGTAGAGAACAAAAGTCGAAAGGCCCATCCACACCAGCACCCAGACCAGTGCCGGAATCATGGTCAATTGCGCCATGCTATGGGCGTCCGTGTGCACGCCCGATTCTCTGGCGAGGCTTAGTACGGTGAACAAACTGTTGTAGCCATCGAGGATCAGTTGCATTGCCAACGTGACCAGCAGCGCGTCGCGCCACGATGGACCAAGGCGAAGACCAGCAAACAGCAATACCGCAGCCAGACCCAGGCCGGTCGTCACGCCAAACAAATTGCGTACAAACAGCAGGCACAGCACCGCCAGTGCAGTGCCGATCGCAATCAACAACACGCGCGCAGAGAGCAGCCGTTGATACAGAAAAATCAGCACGCCACCGGCAACCGCGCTACCGACATAGCCCGCGCTCGCGACCACGATACGCACACCACCCGCCGACAAGGCCACACCAGACAAATCGGGTTGCACCGCGAAGCGGAGGAACTGTCCGCCGGTTGCGATCGCAGCCAGGCCATGACTCAGTTCATGCACGAACGTACCGAACAAACGAAATGGATAGACCAGCCATTGCAGCCATGGCACCTGCCAGGCGATGACGATCAGCAGGCCGAGGATGAGCATGCCGCTCCAATGACTCAGCCAGGAGGGTGTATCCGAGGTGGTCGTGGGCGCTGGAGTCATCGCTCAACTTTCGTTTTGGAGACGAGTATCGGTGTCGATCGCACTGTATCGCGATTGCCGTGTGCTCGTCGCAGCGAAAAACGCTGCGCTGGAACGCAGAACAGCACACTGCGCTGGCGCACGCACATCACAACGCGTCGATATCGCCCAACGCACGAATCAAACGACGTGCACGCTTGTCCGGCTTGCCCGGCGGAGGCTGCATACCGGCGTGTTCCATTCGGCGCTTCTCGCGCTCGGCTTCGCGCCGCAGGCGCCCCGCTTCCGGTTCGCTGTAAAGCCCCTGCGCTACGGTTGCGGAACCGCGCTTGGCGCTGAGTGCGAGCACTTCAATAGCAAATTTTTCCTGCTCGCGTGTGATCAGCAGTCGATCACCGATCCGCACCGCCTTGGCCGCCTTGACAGCGGCTTCATTCACTTCCACCTTGCCGCCGTCGATCGCCTGCTTGGCAAGCTGGCGCGTTTTGAAAAAACGCGCAGCCCAAAGCCAAATGTCGAGGCGGATCGAGGCGCAGGAATCTGGCATTCGATCAACGCAGCAACGCGTTCATCCGCCGCAGGAACGCACTCGGATCATCCAGCTGGCCACCCTCGGCCAGCCGCGCCTGATCGAGAATGACCAGGGCCAGATCGCCGGCCAGCGTGTCGTCCTCGGTCGCAGCGAGACGCTGAATCAGTGGGTGCTCGGGATTGATCTCCAGCACCGGTGCCTGGCTGGGTATTTCCTGGCCAGCGGCGCGCATCAGGCGCTGCATGTGCATCGCCATTTCGTATTCGGCCAACACCAGACATGCCGGCGATTCGGTGAGGCGGGCGCTGACTTTCACGTCTCGCACTTTGTCGCCAAGCAGGGACTTCATGCGCTCAACGATCGGCGCCGCGGTTTTTTCGGCGTCTTCACGTTTTTGCTTTTCATCGTCGCTGAGCGTGATATCGCCCTTGGCGACGTTGCGTAACTTTTTGCCGGCGTATTCGTTGAGGTGCCCGGAGACCCATTCGTCGATGCGCTCGAACATCAGCAACACTTCGGCTCCGCGCGATTTCAGCGCTTCCAATTGCGGGCTATTGGCAGCGGCGGCGTACGAATCGGCTGTGACATACCAGACCGTGTCCTGGCCTTCCTGCATGCGGGCGATGTAGTCGTCCAGCGATACCGTGGCCGCCGCCCCTTCGCTCTTGGTCGACGCGAAACGCAACAGCTTGGCGATGCGTTCCTTGTTGCTGAAGTCTTCGGCGATGCCCTCTTTGAGCACCCCGCCGAAGGCCTTGAAGAATATGTCGTATTTTTCCTTCTGATCGGTCGCCAACGAGTCAAGCAGATCCAGCGTGCGCTTGGTCAAGCCCGATCGGATCTGCTGCACTAGTCGATTCTCCTGCAGTATTTCGCGGGAGACATTCAATGGCAGATCATCGGAATCGACAACGCCACGCACGAAGCGCAGATAAGAGGGCAGCAACTGCTCGCTCGCGTCCATGATGAACACGCGGCGGATATACAGCTTCAGGCCTTTACGCTCATCGCGGCCACTGAAGGCCATGTCGAACGGCGCCTGCGTCGGTAGGTACAACAGGCTGGTGTAGCTCTGGTTGCCCTCGACGCGATTGTGTG
>JANMSL010000259.1:0-3182 GCA_031389245.1 Lysobacterales bacterium
CATTGCGTGGCGTGCTTCGGCAATTCGAGCTGATCTATATCGTCGGCGACGAGCGTGACCTGATTGGGTTGCGAGCCAATCATCGTCACGCTCGTCGCCGACGATATAGATCAGCTCGAATTGCCGAAGCACGCCACGCAATGGTGAAAACGACTCGCCCTTTTCCTTGCGGATCTCCACCGAGATGGCCACGAACTGGCCATCAGCGAAGCCGAAACTGAGAAACGTGTGTGCGGGGCCACGCCAGCCGGAAAAAGGCTCGACCACGAACCAGACGGATTGGAGCCCGCGCAGATCGTAGGAGCGCGGCTCCCAGCGCACGTCGAAGTCTTCTGTTGAGCGATAACGCGCATTGCGCACGTTTTGAATCTGCACCGTATCACCGGAAAAAATTGCGGTCGTGGTGTGCTCCTGGTCAGGCGACCAATCGCGCTCTGTGGATGGCCGCAATACCACGATCAGTACCAGATACCCAACGATTGCGCCGGCGAGCACACGCAGCGCAGCGCGCAGAACTCGGTGGCGTCGAACAGTGGGTGTGGTCATGACGCCGCAATGGTAGTTGCTGGGGCGGTCATTGCGGTCATTGCGTTGCACCATGGCCCCTGCGCGTCGTGGACCAAGGCGCTTGCTCGGCGCTTGGCCTGTTTCATTCAAGCAGACGCCGCCTGTCCTGCGTTGCCTGGTGCGCGCACGATTGATCGCGGGTTTGCGCGCGTCTGAAGGCTCCCACAGCGTACTTTGGGCGGCGGTATGCCTATGTATTTGCACGTATGGCTGGCCCCCGCCCACCTAGGTAATTTGTGCTCACTGGCCTAGAAGAAGTGAACCACGGGCACGCGCAAAGCCAGGATCCATTCCACCTTGGTGCCCATTGCAAAGGAGCAGGTTATGCCCAGAATCATGTTGGTCGACGACGAACGCAATGTGCTGAGTAGTTTGCAGCGCACTATCCACGGCATGCCGGCGCATACGTTCGAGGGCGCGGTCATCGTCGAAACGTTTCACAAGCCAGAACTCGCCCTGGCGCGCGCCGCTGAGTGTGAGTTCGATCTGGTCATCTCGGATTGGCGCATGCCAGGCATGAATGGCATCACCTTCCTCAACGAGCTGATCCAGATTCAACCGACCATTGCGCGCCTGGTCTTGAGTGGTTACGGCGATTTTCTCTCAGAAGTCACAGCAATCAAACGCATCAAGATCTTTCACTTCATCAACAAGCCCTGGAACAACCTGGAGCTGCGGACCCTGCTGCGTCAAGCCCTGGAGAACCGTCGCGAACTGATGGCCACTGATCCGCGTTCGGACGTCGAGCTACGTGAAGACAGCCGCTTGACCGAGTTGGAACTGAAGCGAATCGACGTGGAGCAGCCGAAATTCGGCCAGATCAAGCCACAGTTCCAGTTTCAGGACCGAATCGGGCTTTGCAGCTGAGACCGGCCGGCAGCGTCGCCCGTACCGCTCGGGTGATGCTGCAGCGTCCACCGCCGCCGCGGTGGTCAGGTGTCATTTGATCCGAATCACACGCGTCGCTTCACCGGTTCTCCAGCCCATCGCGATACAGCACGCCAGCGCAGCTGGTCGGCAAGAAACTCAAGGTGTTGTTGCCGGCATTGGGCACCGCGATCTCACCGATTCCTGCGCTGTAGGCAATATCGGCGGGATTGGACTGACTAGCGGCAAAGTTGGTGAATAGCGATTGCGTGGTGAGCGGCGCCGGGCTGCGCAGAATGGCCGCCGCACCCCAACTTGATACATACACCGCGCCATCGCAGTCCTGCACCACCCCATCGAAATTGCTGAAGCTGGTTTGCACAATCAAGCTGGCTGCGGTTTGCGTCGGTTGCCAGCTGAAAACGCGCGCGTTCAAACCCCAGCTGACCATCAGCAGGCGTTGATTGCCAGCATCCCACCATAATCCGTTGGGGGTGAATCCAGTGGCGCTGATCGGGGTGCTGTGGGTGATGCTGGCGAGGTTGCTCAAGTCCAGCTGATGCAGGCGCAGACCACTGAAATCACTGGTCCACAAACGACTTCCGCCATCGCTGGCCAGTCCGTTGAGAAAGCTGGCGCCGCTGATTTGATAGTTGACCACACGTACTGCATCGCTGAGGCGATAACCACGAACGAAGCTGCCATCGGCCACCAAAACAATCCCGCCCACGATTTCCATTCCGGCAGGTGAAGTTGGATCGTCGGTAAACAAGCTGAGCGCGCCGGCCGCCGAGCGCGCCAGAATCTGGCCAGCGCTGCGGTTGCTGATCAGATAGCGATCGGCGCTGGCGTCGTATTCAAGGCTTTCCGGGCCAGACAAGGTCTGCGCGGCGGTGGACAGCGAGAGCAATGGGCCAGTGGCCACAAACAACAAACAGCTGATTAGTGTTTTCATTGGAAAACATGAGCCGCGATCGGGAAGGACGGCAGAGTAGCGTTTTCTTGAGCCGCCATGGCCAATCAAGTTGCGGCGCAGTCTGTACAGGATGGAATCCGAAACGGGCGCGCGGCAACGGCACCCTGGCATCGCACTGCCGCGACGGGATCGAACAGTCGGACAGATTGCCAATGGACCGCTGCGATTCACGCGTTGTGCTCAAGGGCGTATGCTTGCGGGCAACCCGATTGATCGATTCTGGAGTCAGCGATGGCCACTGGTTGGGCAGGCGATGGTGCCGTTCAAGAGCAGATCGATGCAACCATCAAGGACGCGATCGAGCGCGCGCGTAGACAATTGTCGAAAGGCCCGGGGCTTGTGCATTGCGAATCCTGTGGCGACACCATTCCCGCGGCGCGACGCAAAGCGGTGACCGGCGTACGCCTGTGCGTGGTTTGCCAGGAAGCCCAGGATGGCGAGCGCGGCGCGGCCAGTACTTTCAACCGACGCGGTAGCAAGGACAGCCAGTTGCGCTGATGGTTCTGTGGTGCCGGCCTCGACAATCGCCGGAGATCGCTGAACTGCGTTTGCTGGTCGGCGCTGCTCCCGATCTCCAACCAACCACTTCGTGCAACGCCTGATCCCCGCTTCAGGCGCGCAGGGATCAACGCGGCGTCAACTGCACGCCGTGAAGGTGAACCAGTAGTCGTTGCCCGTGTTTGAGAATCGGACGATTCCATTGCTGTTGTCGCGCGCCATGAAAAATGGGGCCTGCAGCCAACCGGGTGGGAAGCCGCAGATCCGGCGTGGC
>JANMSL010000264.1:0-5735 GCA_031389245.1 Lysobacterales bacterium
ACCAGCACCTGCATGATTTCTGGCGCTATTCGTATTTGAGCAGCAGTTGGAGCAAGCTCGGCGACAATGGCGATGCCGGGTTGCCCGACGTTCCACCAACCGGCGTCAATGCTAGTTGGGCCAACATCTACGACAACAATCTGCTCTACCACCCGCCCAGTAATTCGCTTTACTTTTTCCATGGCATGACGCTGTACAGCAACCCGCGCGCCATTCATGCCTACAGTCTGGGCACACCCGGCTGGACAATGTTGACTGGCGTTACCAACATGCCGTTGAACTTCGGCGGGCATGGGGCGTACGATTCCATCCGCGACCGTTTCGCGTTCTTCGGCTCGGCATATTCAGGCGGATCGAGCCAGCTCTATCTCTATGACGCAACGTCTCGGATCTGGACCACGATGTCCAATCCTGGTGCAGTACCGTGGCCGGATGGACGCGATAACGCCGGCCTGCAGTACAACAGCAGCGAGGACGTCTACATGCTGATGGGCGCTGATGGGCGCCGCGACCTGTGGATTTATCAGCCGGTCCCTGGCGTCTGGACCGACTTGACACCGTCGCCGCTGCCGGCTGAGTGGCCGCCCAATGGCAACGAGGACAGCGCTTACAATCTCGCCTTTCACGCATCATTGAACGTGCTGGTCCGCTATGACGAGCGCGATGGGAGCATGTGGCTGTACCGCTACGTCAGTGGCTCCGCTCCCACTATGTTCGCCAACGGATTTGAAGGGGCTGCCGGAGGCGGCAGCGAAACGAGCACAGATTGACGTTCGCTATAACGAAGAAGATAGCTGTGAGTCACGGCCTGAGCGTTGGCACGTCATGATTAAGCACGTGGTTGATCCGGCCGACGATCGAGAGGCCGTGTTCCAGATTGAGCTTTGGAATACTTTCAAAGTCTACGCAGCGATCAAAAAGGACTGAACCTTCGGCCTTCGGGGCGTGCAAAGCGTTTCAGCTCACATCGACCATCTCTTGCCGCCAACATAACCGCGAAATCCAATTGCCGTATCCGTGCCGTACCAGAACGAAAAAGGCCCGCCGAAGCGAGCCTAAGTCGTTGAATCAATTGGTCGGGGTGACAGGATTCGAACTTGCGACTTCTACCTCCCGAAGGTAGCGCTCTACCAGGCTGAGCTACACCCCGACTTGTGAGGGCGCGGACTCTAGCGACCGCAGCGCGAATTGGCAACCATTTTGCGCGTAAACCGCAGCTGGGGGCGGCTGCTGTTTTACATTGCCGCACACATCGCAGGGTGTGGCCAGGTCGCCAAGGCGCGTCAACCACCGAATGCAGGGGCAAAAACCGGTCCAAATGCGATTTTTCGGGGCTAATGTGAACCACTTCACAGTTTATGTGACACAAGACCGGTAAACGGCTGTTAACAACAGACAAACGGTGTGAATTTTAGTGTGGGCGGGCAAGGGGAGGCGCTTTCAATGCCCGTGAGTTGGAGAGAACGAGGGTCGTTGCAGTGCCTGCAGTTTGGCTTCAGTAGTGCCGCTAAGCACGCGTTTTCTCAGGGGTTTGATGCTAACATCCTCGCGCTTTTTCTCCCCATTTCACCTTTAGTTCACCAGGAGTTTTCCCATGGCGCTGGAGCGCACCCTATCGATCATCAAGCCCGATGCTGTTGCAAAAAACGTCATCGGTCAGATTTACGCGCGATTTGAGAGCAATGGCCTCAAAGTGATTGCGTCAAAAATGAAACAGCTTTCACTGGCGGAGGCGGAAGGATTCTATGCGGTTCATCGCGAGCGTCCGTTTTTCAAGGACCTGGTCAAATTCATGATCTCAGGTCCAGTCATGATTCAAGCGCTCGAAGGCGAGGGCGCCATCGCCAAGCATCGCGATTTGATGGGCGCCACCGATCCGAAGAAAGCCGCGGCGGGTACGATTCGCGCGGATTTCGCCGAGTCAATCGATGCCAATGCCGTGCATGGCTCCGACGCCGTCGAAACAGCAAGCAACGAAATCGCCTATTTCTTTTCCGGTATCGAACTCTGTCCTCGCAGCTGAGTGAAAAGGTAATCGCAACATCATGACTCTCGCTCCCTCGCCCCGTACCAATCTGTTCAATTTGGCCAAGCCGGCCATGGAGCAGTTTTTTGTTGGATTGGGCGAAAAGCGATTCCGCGCGCAGCAGATTCTGAAATGGATCTACCACCAGCAGGCATCAAGCTTTGAAGAGATGACCGATGTCGGCAAGTCACTGCGCGCCAAGCTCGATGAAGTCGCCGAGCTGCGCCTGCCCAAGGTGTTGCACGAGCAAATCTCCACCGATGGCACGATGAAATGGGTGCTCGGGCTTGAGGGCGGCAGCGCGATCGAGACCGTGTACATCCCCGAGGCAGATCGCGGCACGTTGTGCGTTTCGTCGCAGATTGGCTGTGCCCTCAACTGCACATTTTGTTCCACCGCTACTCAGGGGTTCAATCGAAACCTCAGCACTGCCGAGGTCATCGGGCAAGTCTGGGTCGCCGCCAACCGCATTGGCAGTGTGCATCGCGACAATCGGCTGAGTGAGCGGCGCATCACCAACGTGGTGATGATGGGAATGGGCGAGCCGTTGCTGAACTTCGATGCGGTCACCGACGCGATGGATCTGATGCGCGACGATTACGGATTTGGGCTCGCCAATCGACGCGTAACACTTTCGACTGCCGGACTGGTGCCGGGCATTGATGCCCTGTCGGCGCGGTGTGACGTCAGTCTGGCGGTGTCGCTGCATGCGCCAACCGATGAGTTGCGTAACCAACTGGTGCCGTTGAACAAGAAATATCCGATTGCGGAGCTGCTCGCTGCCTGTCAGCGCTATCAGGCGCGTCGCCCCCGTTCATCGATCACCTTCGAGTACACCCTGATGAAAGGGGTAAATGATCATCCCGAGCATGCTCGTCAATTGGTCAAGCTGCTGCGCAAAGTACCGAGCAAGCTCAATCTGATTCCGTTCAACCCGTTTCCCGGGACCGACTATGAACGCTCGACTCCTGAGGCGATCGAAGGATTCAAGCGTATTGTCATGGCTGCTGGATTGATTGCCACAGTGCGGCGTACGCGTGGTGACGATATCGATGCGGCGTGCGGCCAACTGGTCGGACAGGTGCAGGACCGTACCCGTCGCAGCCGCGAGCACAAAGCCAAATTGGAGGCACGCGCCGATGCGGCATAATCGTCTAGCGGTGCTGGCATTCTGTGTCGCGTTTGCGATGACGGCGCTTGCCGCTTGTAGCTCTGGCAACAAGAACACCAGCAACTTTTCGCAGGCTCCGGGCGCGTCGTCGGAGCGGTCCCGTTCTTCCTCCAGGCGCGAAGAAGAACCGGACTACGAGGAGTCAGCCAAACTGAACGTCTCATTGGGCCAGGCCTACCTGGCCAAGGGGCAGCTTGAGTTGGCGATGGAGAAGCTCAAGAAAGCCGTGCTGCTCAATCCCAAGTCGAGCGATGCGCATACTTTATTGGGCGTTCTCTACGAGCAGATCAACAAGGACAAACTTGCCGAAGAACACTATGTCCGAGCCTTGAAGCTGACGCCCGAGAGCGGAGCCAGCAACAACAACCTGGGTAGATTTCTCTGTGCGCGACAACGCTTTGCCGATGCGGACAAAAACTTTATTGCCGCGCTTGCCGATCCTTTTTACAAGAACCCCGAGACGGCATTGTTGAATCGCGCAACCTGCGCCATGCGCTGGGGTAAGCGCGACATCGCCGAAGACAGCCTGCGCAAGGTGCTGCAGACGTATCCTGAAAACACCACGGCTTTGCTGCAAATGGCGTTGCTGGCGTTCGAAGACAAGCAGTTCATGCGCGCGCGCGCATTCCTGGAGCGTCACCTTTCGGGCTCGCCAGCAGCGGCCGACACCTTGATGCTCGGCCTGAAGATTGAAACCCAGCTGGGCGACCGACGCGCCGTGGAACGTTATCGGCGACGTCTGATGGCCGAATTTCCGAACTCCGAGCAGGCAGTGTATGCCGCCAAGGCAACCCAAACGCCATGAGTAATCAGAGAAAACCCAAGTTGAGTCACGCCCGCGCAGTAGGCGTCGGAGCGGAAATCGATCAGCCTCAGCGAACGAGTGCGGATGGCTTGTTACCAGAGGTGGGTCAATTGGATTTGGCAATCGGGCTGGATAGCCAGTGCAGTGAGTCGAGTGTCCGGGACTCGCTGGAGTCTGGACAATCGGCATTGGTGCGAGCATCTGATGAACTCGTGATCGAACCGCTGGTGCTGCCGTCGGTCGCGGAAGCGTTGGGCGATGCGTTGGCCGTGACGGAGTCGACGGCGACTTCTCAATCAGTTGACGCCGTGGATGCGGATGCGTCGTCTGAGCTTGCGCGTGAAGAGGTAAAACAATCGTTGGGCGAGCGCTTTCGTGCAATTCGCGAGTCGCGGGGGATCAGTCGAGAAGAAATGTCGCGACGCCTGCGTGTGTCTCCTTCGGTAATTCAAGACATCGAGTCCGATCAGTGGGCGCGATTAGGCGCTCCGGTATACGTGCGCGGACACCTCAACAGCTATGCCAAAACGCTGAATGTGCCCACTGTTGTGGTGTCGCTTGCATTGCGCGATCTTGACGAGCCCACGCCATTGTCATTGACCGTGGCAGCCTCGACTCGGACCACTTTGTGGAGCCGCTACTCCAGTGCAGCGACTTATGTCGTGTTGACATTGTTGCTGGCGATACCCACTTTCACCATGCTCAACCAGCGCGGCATCAATTCGCCGGTACCCCTGGTTCGCTCAATGGCAGACGGCGAAGCCGGTCCTGCGGTCAATGTGCCCCCGCCGTCGTTGCATCAGCCGGCGCAGTCACCCGAATTCATCGGCCCGCCGCAGCCTGCCGAACAATACCCGGCAGAAACGCAGGCAACTCCCCAGTCCGACACAATGCCGCTGATGGCATCGATGACGCCGATGGGGTCAAGTGGCCAAGTCCCCGACTCGGCGCCAGGGGTGCACCGGATCGAGATGCAGTTCGCTCAGGACAGTTGGTTGGAAATGGTTGATGGCGCAGGTGCGCGGCTCGATTACGGCATTGCGCGCGCCGGCGAAAAGCGCGAGCACCTGGTCCATGGCACAGTGGCAATGAGTATCGGCAACGTAAGCGGCGTTGAGCTCAAGGTTGATGGCAAGCCGGTGGACCTGTTGCAGTTTTCGCGGCTGAACGTAGCCCGACTAAAACTCTTTGAAACCGATTCGCAGGCGGCAGAGCCGACAAGCGCCACGCCCTCGCGCTAGAATGCGCCGCCCGGGCGTCGGCCCGGCTTTAAGCTATCAACTGGAATCCCATGGCAACAGAACTTCTCGACGAGCACGAGCAAGGCGAACTCGTGCGCAATTGGCTGCGCAATAACTTCGGCTCGATCATTTTAGGATTGGTCGGCGGAATCGGCGCAATCTGGGGCGTAGGCAAGTACCAGGATTGGCGCGCCGAATCGCTTGATCGTGCCGGTCAGCAATACAGCTTGTACCTGGCTGCGGTCGAAAAAAAGGACGCCGACCAGATCAAGAAACTCGGTTCGACGCTGCGCACCGACTATGCGAAGTCGCCGTATGCAGTGCTTTCGGCGATGGGCGAGGCTGAAAAAACACTCGCCGACGGCGGCAAGGTGGATGTCGCTATTGCTTCCCTGCAGTGGGCTCACGAGCACGCAGAATTCGACGAACTCAAGGCGCTGTCCGCGCTTCGGCTGTCACGCGCATTGCTGCAGGCCGGCAAGCTGGATCAGG
>JANMSL010000291.1:0-2387 GCA_031389245.1 Lysobacterales bacterium
GCGATGCCGTGGAACTTGACCTCATCGGGATACAGAAACGTATTGGTTTCGTCCATGTAACGCAGGGTGCCATCGCAGATCAGGTCGGCACCGCGCCAGTTCAGTTCCATGGGCGGAATGGGTAACCCGCCGCCGTCGATGGTTTGAATGGGCCGTGGTCGGCCGTCAACATCGAACACCTCGACAAAGAAATCCCAGACGGTGGGTTCGTCGCTGCGCTGATCGCTGTAGGCAATCACCACATCGCCGTTCTCCATCAGCTCAAGCCCGGCCAATTGTCCAATGCGTTGGCGCGTGCTGAAGGCAATGCCGTTATCGCCGAATGCGCGCATGGGCTTGCCGTACACCGTGTACTTGGCAATCGCGACGCGGTCCCCGACGATGCCGGCAACGTAGAGAAACGGACGCTCGCCCTGCTGCCCGCGCTCGCTGCGCACCTTGACGTGGCGCGCCGAATCGAATGGTGTATCGCCGCGATCGATGCGCAAGCGCACCCAGCCGTTGTCGCCAAAAGTCGGGTCGATATCGCCCGGCGCAATATCCGCCGCATGCAGCGAAAGCCAGGGCGCGAACGTAGCCAGCACACAACACATCATCGAACAAAGGGTATTCATCAGAACTCCGGAAGGAGCGTCGGGCGCATAGCGGGCGCGACGCCGGTGGGTGGATGGGGGTACGCGACTTGCGGTTTGATGCCTTATTCGAAGCCGCTCCGAAACAGGGCAAGGCCGGGTTCGATCAGCTGGCGCTCCATCGCGCCGCTGTCGCACAGCGCGCTGCCATTACTGTCGCCGTCGATCGGGCGCGGTTTCAGCCGCATGTCGCTGCCAGCGCAGGAGAAACGGTCGATCAGCACGCTGCCCGACAATGGCAAGTAGCCGCGATGATTGCCGCCGTAGTCGCCAAACTCGCCAAGGCCGAGGCCCGCAAACGTGGTGACATTCACATCACTTGCGTGATTGAGCACGCACGCCGCGCTCGGCCCGACATTGTTGCCGCCACTGGTGATTGTTCCAGGCGTGCCGGTGACGCAGGCGCTTCCGGCCGCCACCCAGATCGCATTGCCACGCAGGATGGCGCTGGCACCGCTGCCAACAAAAATACCGCCCGCGTCGCCGCTGGCATTGCCGCCGATCAGGTTTGAAAGTTCAACTTCGCCGAGTGCGTTCTGCAGTGCCAGATCGCCCCCGGGGCCACTCTGCACGCTGTTGTTCGACATCGTGATCTGGAACATCTTGAGTCTAGACGTGACGTTTACCGCGTCGATGGCGCCGCCGCGCAAAACCGCAACATTCTCGCTGAACGTACAGTCATCCAGCGTTGGCAGGAAGGCGCCGCTCAGCGACACGCCACCACCCACTTGCGCGCGATTGTTGTGAAAGGTGCTGAGCGCCAGCACAACGTCGGTCAGCGAACGAATGGCACCGCCCGCGCCTTGGGTGGCGATATTGCCTTCGAAGGTCGAACTGTACACATTCACCTGCACGGCATCGGCTTCGGCATAAAGGGCGCCGCCGTCGATCGCTGCGGTGTTGTCGCGAAGGCGCGAATCTTCAACGAGAACCGTTGCGCCGCGCTTGTAGATCGCCCCACCGCGCTCGGCGAGATTGAACACGAAACCAGTGCGGCGCACGGTCAATTGCGCCACCCAGCTCTGGATGGCGCCGCCTTGGACGGTGGCCGTGTTCAAGACGAAATTACTGTCTTCAATCACGGTCTGCGCACTGGTGGCAATGGCGCCGCCATCGTTGCCGGTGTTGTTGCGGAAGTTCGAGCGAAATACATGCAGCAGCGAGCCCGGCGCCATCGCCACCGCGCCGCCGGTGAGCCCGGCGCGGGAGTCGTTGATCGTCACACGATCCAGCGTGAGTGTTACCCCTTCAGCACCGAGGATGGCGCCGCCGAAATCGCCTGCGGAAAATCCGCGAAGCAGGGTGATGTCGCGTATCGTCACCTCGGTCTGATCGCCCGGGCTGCGCGGCGCAACGACGAAGATGCGGTGCAGATTGTTGCCGTCGAGCGTGATCCTGCCGCCGCCATTCACAGTGGTTTGGCTGTTCAGGAAATTCTGGCCATCGACCAGGATCGTGTGTGGATTCGGCCCGCAATCGAAGCTCAGGGTGCCGCCTGGTCCCTGGCCCAAATCCAGCGCGGCGACGGCGTTGTTGAAGGCCACCGTGGTACAGCTTGACGGGCTGCCATTGCCCACGGTCGCGCCGTCGGCCAGCGCGTCGAAGCCGACGACCATCAAGAAAAGCAAGTACAAGCGCATAAATCCACTCCAGAAGCTGCAGTCCCTGGGGCATACGCTCTGTTGCGACTTGACCTGACACGCCGATCCAGCTCTGTGGCGAAAAACCGAGGTCAGTGACTGAGGTTTCCCCACA
>JANMSL010000303.1:0-15303 GCA_031389245.1 Lysobacterales bacterium
TGCAGCAGTGCGCCGGCGGCCTTTTGGCAACACAGGTGGGCCAACAACTGGACGGTTTTGCCCAAGCCCATATCATCGGCAAGGATGCCGCCAAGCTCATAGTGGCGCAGCGCCGACAACCAGTGCAGCCCTTCGCCCTGATACGGTCGCAGCGTTGCGGTAAAGGTGTCGGGAAGCACCGGCGGCGAAGGCAGCGCCAGGCCGCGGTAGCGCTCTGCGATCGCGTGCAGCCGCTCACTGCCGATCAGGCGCTGACTGGCCGCGATCTGATCGAGCAGGATCAGTGCACCGGCACGCGCTCGCGGTAAACGCAGGCGGCCGTCGGCGTCCGGTTCAATCTCCATCGCCAACTCGAGAACCGGCGCGAGCAGGGCGCGCAAACGGCGCACCGGCACGGCCACACGGCGATGCTCGTCCACCGGCGCGAACCAGACGGTCTGATCGGTTTCGTGCGCACCCGGTTTGAGCGGAAAACTTGGCGTCTCCAAGGCGCGCAACAGAATCGGGAGCAGCGGTACCCGTTCGCCATCCACTTCGATGCCCAAATCAAAATTGAACCAGGACGCGCCGGCCCCTTCATCGACGGTCGCATAGAGGGCAGAGGGCGAAGTGGTGACCTTTACCGGAAAATCCGTTGCAGTCGAAACGCGAAAACCAAATTCGACCAACTGCTCGCCCAGATGCAAGAACAGACTGACCTGGTCACTGGCCTGCCAGGTGTCGAAAACCCAGTCATCATCGCGCAGCTCGTCGTTTTCCAGCGCGCTGTAACGTGCGGCGCGAATCGGCGTCAGCCCGATCTTGCGCAGCCGCGCGATCGCCTGGCGTTCAAATTCCTCGTCGATGTCGGCGCCGGCGCCGAGCGTGGAATAGTCGAATTTAAGGCGCAGCGCACAGAGCTTTTCGTGCAAGTCGCGCCGACGTACACGCAGTTGCACCTCAGCAACCGGGCGCGCGCTCGGTCGATTGCGCGCGCCACTTCCGGCACGCGCAGTCTTGCCAGCGATCGCCAACAACGCGGCCGCATGCTTGCACCAGGCCATCGCCTGGCATGTGCAATGTGACTCGACGCTGTGTTTTCCATTGCTGCCACGGCTGACTACTTCGACCAGCCACGGCTCGTCGCGCGCGCTATCCACTGCGCCATGCAGCGTGACCTGAGTGGGGCCTTCCTGCAGTGACCACTCCAGCACTGCGTCGCGCGCCGCCAATTCGCGGCCATGGCTCAACACACTGGCCTGGAAATAGCGGTCCAGTTCGTCGAGCGAGAACGGGAAGTGTGGCTGTCCCTGCATGCGCCAAAGATTCGGGGAAGGTACAGCCGCCCAGCTTACGCAGTCTTGTCTGCGATGTCGAAGGAATTTGCGCTGCGAGCGGACCCGCCGCCCGCTAAACTCGGCGCCCCTTTTCCCAGGTAAATGCCGTGGTCAAACCGCAGGCTCTTCCCGATTACGATCATCCGGCGCGGTATTTCCGTCATGGCCATGGGCATCGGCAGCATTTTGTGGATACCGGCACCGGTGCACCGGTGCTGATGCTGCACGGCAACCCCTCCTGGAGCTATTACTACCGTCGCGTGATCAACGCGCTGAGTGGCTCGAATCGCTGCATCGCACCCGACCACATTGGCATGGGGCGATCGGACAAGCCCAGCGCCGATCGTTACGACTATCATCTGCAACAACGCGTCGACGATCTGGACGCACTGATCGAACACCTGATCCGCAACGAAGGCGCGCCAGAAACAGGATGGACGCTGATCGTGCACGATTGGGGAGGCATGATCGGAATGGCATGGGCCTGCCGTCATCCACAGCGCATCGCGCGCTTGGTGATTCTCAATACCGGGGCTTTTCCCAATCCCAAAGCGCTGAAATTACCTTGGACACTCAGGCTGGTTCGCGATTCCTGGCTGGGCGCACAACTGGTATTGCGCTTCAATGCGTTTGCCTGGGGCGCCAGCCGCTTCGGCGTCAAACGAGCGATGGAAAAGAGCGAACGTGCGGCGCTGGTTTCACCTTATGACTCGAAAGCCAACCGCATTGCAACGTTGAAGTTTGTGCAAGATATTCCGTTGACACCAGCTGACCGTGGATTCGAACTGATTCGGCGCACTGGCGAACAGCTCGAACAGTTTGCTGATCGGCCTGCACTGATCTTCTGGGGCCAACACGATTTCGTATTCGATGAACCATTCCTGGCCGTTTGGCGGCAGAAATTGCCACAGGCGGTGGTGCAGCAATACGCCGATGCCGGGCACTACGTGCTGGAAGATGCGCACGAGCGGATCATTCCGCCGCTGCAGCGGTTTCTGGCAAAGTAGCATTTGTGTACGAGCAGCGCGCGCAACCACACCAGCGGCCACGGCCAAAGTAGAATAGAGCAATGAAAGACAAGAACGAGATCGTCAGCAACTGGTTGCCGCGCTATACCGGCGTACCCCTTGACGAGTTTGGGCAGCACATCCTGCTGACCAACTTCGGTCACTATCTCAGTGTGTTCGCCGAGATCAGCGGTGGTGGCGAAATCCGCGGGCTGGATCGGCCGATGCCCAGCATCACCCACGATGGCATTACCCTGATCAATTTCGGCATGGGCAGCGCCAATGCTGCGACCATCATGGACCTGTTGTCTGCAATCGCGCCCAAGGCGGCGTTATTCCTTGGCAAGTGCGGCGGCTTGAAGCGCAAGAATGAAATCGGTGACCTGGTACTGCCGATCGCGGCGATCCGCGGCGAAGGCACCTCCAACGATTATCTGCTGCCGGAGGTTCCTGCGTTGCCAGCGTTCAGCCTGCAACGTGCGGTGTCGACAATGATTCGTGACCTCGACCACGATTACTGGACGGGTACGGTATACACGACCAATCGCCGCGTCTGGGAACACGACGAACAGTTCAAGGAATATCTGCGCAAGACACGCGCGATGGCCATCGATATGGAGACCGCGACGGTATTCTCAGCCGGGTTCGCCAACGCGATCCCGACCGGCGCGCTGCTTCTGGTGAGCGATCAGCCGATGATTCCGGAAGGCGTAAAAACCGACGCCTCCGACAGAAAAGTGACCTCCAGTTTCGTCGATCGCCATGTGCGCATCGGCATCGAGGCGCTGCGTCTGATTCGCCGCCATGGCAAGAGCGTCAAGCATCTGCGCTTTGACGAGTAGCGTAGATCCGGGGGCTCCGTCAGCGGGGAAATTCAATGCCCGCAGCAGTGAAGTTCGCGGCTGCAACCGCGTCTGCACGCCCGCTCAAGGACGTACGTGGGCAGTGACAGCTCAGAAGCCGATCTGCAACAGAATCAGGCTCGGCGGTGTCTTGCCTTGCGGATCGGTTTGCACACGGCACATGAAGCCACGACTGACTTCACTGGTGAGTCCCTTGTCCACGATGATGGTGGACTCGACAACGACAATGCCTTCACCCTCTTCGCGAACCAGCGAGGCGAACAGCTTGGCATCACTTTCAAAGGGTTGATCGCCAAGCTGCGCGGCGACACCATCGATGCACACCTTGGCAACCTTGTGGTTGTTTCCGCCGCCACAACCGGACAATCCCAGGCTCGCCACGCCTGCCATCAAAATGCCGCGCGCCAATACGACGCGTGCCAAATGGATGTGTGTAATTGTGATCGAATTGCGCTGCTTACTCATGGAAACCCCCACGTGTTGTGACGAACATAGCGCAAGGCCGAATGGCTAACAATGTGGCATTGGAAATGCAGCGGGTGAACAAGTGTGCGAAACAATCGGGCCGTTCGCGTGCAAATCCCCGGGATGTGCTGCATTGCACCCTGCTGCGGCGCTACTCTTGCGACTTTTCGTGACAGGAATTGTACCCATGCATCGCAAACACCTCGTGCTGGCCGTCGGCTTGGCACTGTTGTCGCCGGTTCTTGCGGCGCCCATTCTCGCTCAGCCCGCACTCGCGCAAGGCGCCGCGGCCCAGCAGGCAGGGACAGCCGAAACCAACGATGGCAGCATTCCTCTGACCCTGGTGTCGAGCAATGCGCGCGTTGGTCTGGGCGTCAACGAGCAAGGGGACTTGCATGGCGAAGCTCGCGGTTATTTCGCGGACGACGGCGATTCAATCTGGTTTGGCGAGGGTTGGCTCGGCGATGGCGGAGCCGGTGGACTGAAGTTGGGACTGAACTGGCTGTGGGGCGGCGCAACGCGCGCGGACAGCGTCGAGCGACCGGATAGTGTCACCGTCGCCAAGTCTTTCATCGCGGTCGATCAGAACGCCAACGAGGCGCGCAAGGTCAGCATTGGCGTCGGCATGGAGCGCGAAAGCTGGTATGGCGATGTGTATGTCGCGGGCGGTATCACTGGCGAAAAGCAGGTGGGCGCGAGCACCAACACGACTGTGAGTACGCTGACGGGCACGGACGCAGGTCGGCCATACACGCAGACGCAGACGATCGAAACCCTGCTGCGCGCGTTCGAGCATCCCTACGAAACCGGCATCGGTGCACGTATCGGTCGCTACTTCGACCCCTATCTGTTGCGCCTCAGCGGTGGACTGGACTACGAGCTTGGCAAATTCGATTCCAATCAGGTCACTGTCTCTGGCGGCCTGGAGAAGTATTTTTACAACTCGGGCCACAGCCTGGCATTGAACGTCGAGCACCTGGAAAAGAACGGCGACTTCGAGATCGTCAACAATGACACGCGCGCGTGGTTGACCTGGCGCTACGAATTTGGCCAACGCAAATCGTTTCGTGCGGTTACGCCGCAACGCCTGGTCGAGGTGAAACGCGAAGTGACGTCCGGCACCAGCGCGGGCAATAGCGTACCCACGCTGATCAAAAACGAGATCGGCATGGATGCCAACGCATTCTTTGCGTTTGATCGCGCAATTATTACCGCCGAAGGCGAGGGCGCACTGGCTGCCCTGATCGAGGCGATCAAAGGGGGCAAGCGCGTCAGCCGCATCAGCATTGTCGGCCACACCTGCGACATCGGTAGCGAATCCTACAATCAGGGCTTGTCCGAACGCCGTGCCGCCAGCGTGCGCGAATGGTTTGCGGCGCACGGGGTCGATGCGGCAGAACTGGATGTGTCTGGCAAGGGCGAAACTGATCCACGCTTCGCCAATGACGAGGCGGGCCGCCCGAAGAATCGTCGCGTTGATGTCAGCTTCCTGACCATCGAAGAGAAAATGGACGATGCCACAGCGCCGCCGCAGACACAGACCATCGTCGAATGGGTGAAGGAGCCGGTGGCAGCACCCGCCGCATGGATCGAGCGCGCTTTGCGCAATCCGGGCGAACACAAGCGCACGGTGGATGTCTATCGCTTCGAGACTACAGAAAGCACCACCACCCTGGGCCCGCGCGTCTTTACCAACCGTGGCCCGGTTGCGCAGAATGACAGCGTCAGCACTGCATTCGGCACGGCGGTGGTTATTGCTGTCTTGGCCAACGATTCCGACCCGGATGGCGACACGCTCAGTATCAGCGCGGTTGGCGCGGCGCAAAACGGCGCTGCCACAATCAGTGGCAACAACATCAGCTACCAACCGGGTGTCGGCTTCATTGGCACCGACAGCTTTACCTACACCATCTCGGACGGGCGCGGCGGAACAGCATCGGCGACCGTGACGGTGACCATCAGTGGGCGGCCTCCGGTCGCCAACCCGGACGTTGCAACTACACCGACGGGCACACCGGTGACGATTGCGGTGCTGTCCAATGACACGGATCCCGATGGCGATTTGCTCAGTGTTTCCGCACTGGGCACGGCAGCCAATGGCACGCTGGTATTGAACGCAAACGGCAGCGTGACCTATACACCGGCTGCAGGCTTTGTCGGTAGCGACAGCTTTACCTACACGCTGCGCGACGCCACGGGTGCCACGGCGATCGGCACCGTTAATGTCACTGTCACCCCGGCGAATCGCGCGCCAGACGCGGTCGATGACAGCTACATGGTCATGCGCGGCAATCTGTTGACATTGGAGCTGTTGGCCAACGACAGCGATCCGGATGGCGATGCGATCTCGATCGTCAGCGTGAACCAGCCGAGCAACGGCGTGGTGATTACCGGCACGGGCGGGCAGCTCTACTACCAGGGACGATCGGGTTTCGAAGGCACCGACTACTTCACCTACACCATTACCGACACGCGCGGGCTTACCGACACGGCGACGGTCACGGTCATGATTGGAGATTGAGCCAGGAACGGGAGATCGGTTGAGGTTTCCATTCGCGAAGTGGAAAAGGCGCGGCTCAGGCCGCGCCTTTTTTCTTGGCGACACTGACCAGCACTGAGCCGGCGATTACCAGACCGGCACCGATCCAACCCCAGAGCGCGATGTGCTCGGCGGCAATGAGTTCCGGCGCGAAATGGCGTGTCAGGGCGACAGCGGCGACGCAAAGAAGTGGCGTCAGCGCCAGGATTACACCGACACGTGACGCTTCCCAATGCGCCAGTGCCTCGGCAAACGCACCGTAGGCACCCAGGGTGTTGATGCAGCAGAACAACAGCGCAAAAGCGTGCAACGCATCGAGCCGCAACAATTGCGTCGGATGCGCGAGCGGCGTGAGCAACAAGGCCGCGGCCGCATAAATAAACAACAACAAGTGCTGCGAACCGAGATGGTTGAGTAACTGCTTCTGGATCAGCGCATAAACCGCCCAGACCAACGCTGCGCCAAGAACAATGAGCGCGCCGAGGCCGTAATTCGAGGCAATGCCAAGTGTCTGCCGGGTCTGATCAACGAAAAAACTGGCCAGGCCGATAGCCACCAGGGCGAGGCCCAGCCATTGCGCCCAGGCGAATTGTTCGCGGAATACAAAGATGCCGCCCAGGGCCATCAGCAGCGGCGCCGCCTGAATCAGCAGCTGGGCATTGCCGGGCGTCGTATATTGCACACCGAACAAGTACCCGACGAAATTGCCAGTCAACATCACCGCCGCGATGGCCATCATTCCCCAGATGCGCCTGGACAGACCCCGGTAGGCACCAAGATTGCCCTTCAGCGTCAGCCACAGCAGCAACGCCAGCGCGGCGGTGACAAATCGCGCCCAGGTGATGGTCCATGCGTCCAGTACTTCCAGCGAGACCTTCAAGCTGATTGGCAGCGTCGCCCAGAACAATGCCGTCACCATTGCCAAACCCATTCCCAGCCGCCAGCGCCAAGAGGTCGTGTGCAGTGCCATCAAAGAGTTCCCTTAAGGATGGTTTGAATAAGTCACCACTTTGTCTTCGCCACACGGCTTATCGCTTGTCAAACCCCCGTTTTCAACAGCGGAGCTGGTCGCTCTTAACAGCGCAGCTGGTCAACCTGCGTTTTTTTGCCCCCCGACTCCGGGGCTAGCTCAGCTCCGGACTGGTTCTGAGGTTTCTCAACAAAACCGGCCGTCGGCTGCCTGAGCCAGATCGCCCGGAACACTATCAGTTCGTCCAGAAGCTGAATCTGCGACGCACAAGCGTCTGGGTTAAGCCACAATTCACCACAGGAATTCCAGACTGACTGGGTTCCCATAGGGGTAAACCATGAAACGCTTTCTGGCCGTCCTGCTCGCCTTCGCTCTTTCCGGCTGCCTGACTTATGACAGTTATGGCTATCGCGACGACGGCTACTACGAAGACCGTTACTACAGTGGTGGCCGTTACCACGACACTTCCCCGGGATACGGCGCGGGTTACGGTTACGGGTACGGCCACTATCCGGATTACGTCTATTGGTCAGACTACTATTCAGTACTCTGGCCGGTGTACCGCAGCTACTACGATCCCTTCTACACACCGGGCTTCTACTACGGCGTGACCTGGTATCCGCACACCTATTTCGGTCTGAATCATTACTGGAATTCGTGGCCGTACTATCACGCCTATTCGCCTTATCGTTACAGCTATTCGGACGGCTATTACGATCATTGGGACCGGCGCCGAGGGCAAGTGGGTCGGCGCGTCGCCCATGGCTACAGCGCCAACGTGAACCAACCCTACTTGTATGGCAGCGCGCGCAACGAGGCCGAGCAGTTGGCGCGACGCACCGGCGCGGGTTATCAGCGCAGTGGCGCTCAGCCGGGTGTGCAATACGATCCCTACGCCGCGCAGCGTACCAGTCCGGTGGCACGCGAATTCGGTTCGCGCGGCGCTCAGTCCGAGGGCCGCTATCGCAACAGCAATATAGGCAACGACCCGCGCGGGCGCGACGCGATCAGGCGCAGCGATGGCGATTTTCGGCAGCGCGATCCGGGCATGTATCCTTCCGGCCAGTCTGCTCCCAGTCGGGCGCGGACCTATGACCGCGGAGCGCCCACCCGCGAGCAGGCGCAGAACCCCGGTGTCCGAAGCTCCGGATGGGTCAGCGAACGACCACCCGAGCAGACTCAGGGTTTCGCGCAACCAGCAGCGCGCGGTCGCCCGGGTCCTTACTACCGTGATGTAGGCGGCGCCCAGATTCCAATCAACCGACAACCTCCACTGGATTCGGGAGTAGAACGCCGCATTCAGCAGCGGCGCGAAGTGGTCGAATATCAACGCGTCTCCCCGACACAATCAGGTGAGCAGCGCGCGGGTCGAGAGCGTCAGCAGCCCTACACCTACCAGCAGTCGGCTCCGACCTACCAGCAGGTCGAGCGGTCCGATGCGTCGCGCTACCAGAGCAGCAGCGAGCAACGGCAGGCTCCGTCCCGGCAGAGCGCGCCGCAATATGACGCACCGTCTCCACGCTACGAACAGCCAAGCCGCAGCGTAGAGTCACAGCGCTCGCAACCAGAACGCAGTGAATCCAGTGGCCGCGAATCGGCGCGTGAAGAGTCCAGACGGGGTCGCGACGAGGACTAAATGCACACTGCGACGCCGAGGTTGCGCGGCTTGACGCCGCGCTCGGGTACGGCAACACGACACGGCGCCGACAGCCATTCTCCAAAAAAGAAGCCCCGCAAGCGGGGCCAAATGGGAGGAGAAACCTTGGAACGACACCGCCCCCGCAGAGCGCGGGGATTTACCGCTACAGCCATCACACGAACCCAACTAACACGAGCCGGTCCGACAAACGCCACCGCACAATTGATCCTTAGGCAGCCAGTTGAGCCAGCGCGGCGTTGAGCTTGGCGCGCTTGCACGAAAGGCGTTCTACTTCCGCATCCATCGCGGCATCGTCACGAAACAGCACTTGATCCATGGCCATCTCAACCAAACCGATCTCGATCAGAAGATCGTGGTGGACTGATACCGGATCCATTCCCAATGTGGCAAATTGTGCATTCATGACGAGCCCTCTCGCGTTAGATCATTGCCCTGATGTGCATGCAGATTGTGTGCCAAGTCACATTTCATCCGAAAACGGCTGAGGTTCTATCGGGGTGGTCGCTGCACTGACGTTTTTGGTCGGCTGCTGCCCAGTCTTCGTCGCTGTAGTCCGACAAACGTCTGTTTCTTGAACTGTGTCACGTTTTTATGGAGGACACTCAGATTCACTTGGCAAGACGCGCGTGAGCGCGCCAGGCAAACGGTCACTGGCGCCCGGCACCAAAGGTCCTTAAGGATTCCCCCTGTTCCCTCAAGACCGCCGGGCGCCAGCCTCTCTTCCCGGAGATGGATCTGGCTCCAATGCATCCTCTGGCAGCGCGGTGTCAGCCCCTGAGCCTGACCGCAGCGAAGCGTCGCCGGCGTGCCCACCAAAGTGCGACACTGTCTCAGCAGAAAGCGGGCCAGCTGCGCACGCATTCGAGTCGGTTTACAATTGCTTGCAGTGACGCGTCGATTGGACGACTGCATCCTGTCGCCGCCTTGAGCGTAAAATCATCAATCGCACATTCTCTTACCCAACGCTTGGCATTGGTGCAGGCGGTGTCGGAACAGATTGCATCGCGGCACATGTGAAATTTTCAGAGGATTTCGACGCCATGCTGTACCCCGAGTCCTTTGATGTCATTGTCGTCGGTGGTGGGCATGCCGGAACTGAAGCTTGTCTGGCAGCGACGCGGGCCGGAGCGCGCACCCTGTTGCTCACCCATAACATTGAAACGCTGGGGCAGATGAGCTGCAACCCGGCCATTGGCGGCATTGGCAAGGGTCACCTGGTGCGAGAAATCGACGCGCTCGGCGGTGTGATGGCGCAAGCCGCAGATCGAGCGGGCATCCAGTGGCGCACGCTCAATGCCAGCAAGGGGCCGGCGGTGCGCGCTACCCGTTGCCAGGCCGATCGCGCTTTGTACAAAGCGACGATTCGTTCGATATTGGAGAACACACCCAATCTGGTGTTGTTCCAGCAGGCGGTCGATGACTTGATGCTCGAAGGCGATCGTGTCGTTGGCGTGGTCACCCAAATGGGGTTGTGCTTTCGCGCCCGCAGCATCGTGTTGACCGCGGGCACGTTTCTCGCCGGCAAGATTCACATCGGCTTTGCCAACTATGTCGGCGGCCGTGCTGGGGATCCCCCTGCGCAAACACTGGCAGCGCGTCTGCGCGAACTGCCCATCACGGTGGATCGTCTGAAAACCGGAACGCCGCCGCGCATTGATGGGCGCAGCATTGATTACCGGGGACTGCAGGAACAGCCGGGCGATGTGCCGATGCCGGTATTCTCGTTTCTGGGGTCTGTTGACGAACATCCGCGTCAGGTCAGCTGCTTCATCACCCAGACCAGCGCGCACACGCACGACATCATTCGCTCGGGATTGGACCGGTCGCCGTTGTATACGGGAAAGATCGAGGGTGTCGGCCCGCGCTACTGTCCTTCGATCGAAGACAAAGTAGTGCGTTTTGCCGACCGCGATTCGCATCAGATCTTCATCGAGCCCGAAGGCCTGAGTACCTTCGAGGTCTATCCCAATGGCATCTCGACCTCGCTGCCCTTTGACCTGCAGCTGGCATTGGTGCGCTCGATCAAGGGGTTCGAGAACGCGCATATCACCCGGCCTGGCTATGCGATCGAGTACGACTATTTCGACCCACGCGGTTTGAAGGCTTCGCTGGAGACCAAGGCCATCGCCGGTCTGTTCTTTGCGGGCCAGATCAATGGCACGACCGGCTATGAGGAAGCCGCCGCTCAGGGTCTGATCGCGGGCATGAACGCTGCGTTGCAGAGCCTGGATCGCGACCCGTGGACGCCGCGCCGTGACGAGGCGTATGTCGGCGTGCTGATCGATGATCTGATCAGCAATGGCACCAATGAGCCATATCGCATGTTTACTTCGCGCGCCGAGTACCGTTTGCATCTGCGCGAAGACAACGCCGACCTGCGCCTGACCGAACAGGGCCGCGCGCGCGGCCTGATCGATGATCATCGCTGGCAGGCGTTCTGTGTGAAGCGCGAAGCCATCGAACGTGAGTCGGCCCGGCTCAAGTCCATTTGGGCGGCGCCGGGTAATGCACTTGGACGCGAGATTGAAAGCACGCTCGGTATCACGCTGACCCGCGAGACCTCGGCACAGGAACTGCTGCGGCGACCCGAACTTGACTACTCGCGCGTTATGCAAGTGACCGGCATCGGTCCGGGCGTCGCCGATCCCAGCGTTGCCGCACAAGTCGAAGTGCAGACCCGCTATGCCGGTTATCTGGATCGACAGCAGGACGAAATCGATCGACTGCGTCGCCACGAGTCGCTGGAGTTTCCCAGCGGATTTGACTTTGCCCAGGTGTCGGGCCTGTCCGCCGAAGTGGCACAAAAACTTGCGCGCGTGTGTCCACAGACGCTGGGACAGGCAACGCGCATCGCCGGCGTGACGCCGGCGGCAATTTCGTTGTTGCTCGTGCACCTGCGCCGTCATCAGGGTCGCGTGGCAGCATGAGCGAGGCGCCGCCGTGCCCGCAGCGCGGCGCGGTCGACGAAGTGACTGCGGCGCTCCCGCGCCTCGACTGGATATGGGTGTTCGCCTTTTATCTGGTCTACGTCTTGGCCGGGGCCCACACCACCATCGCCACCGACACCGCCCGCGATCTGATCGCCGCATGGGACATCGTGCAGGGCGTGGAGTTTCCGCTGCGCGGACCGCAGCTGTACACAACCTGGACCCTGGGTCCGATCTGGTACTACTTGCTGGCATTGCCACTGTGGTTGACGCAGAGCGCTGCGCTTGCCGCAGTGTTGGTTGCGCTGCTGGCCGGATTGAAATTCCCGTTGGCTTATCGTTTAGGCGCCGAATTTGGCGGACCGCGGACCGCGCGACTGGGTCTGCTGGCGATCGCGATGCCGGGGTGGTGGATGTTTGAATGGTTGGTGACTTCGCACACCAATCTGGCCGCAACCTGTCTGCTCGGTTACGCCCTGTGCTTGTTGCGCTGGTCGCGCGGCGCGGGTGCCGGATCGCTGGTTGCTGCGGCGCTATTGTTTTCGCTGAGTGTGCACGCGCATCCAACCAGCTTGTTCTGGGGGTGGCTGCTGCTTGCGGCGCTGTGGTCAAGGCGCGGATTGCTCGGATCGACGCTTTGGCTGCACCTGGTGCTGGCCTTCGCGGCGTTCATGCTGCCATTCGTACCCATGCTGATCGATGAGGCGCGAACCGGCTGGCCGATGTTGACCGGCACCCGCGACTTCGTCACAACGCGTGATTCTCCGTCGCCTTGGTCGCGACTGCAGCCCTTCCTCGTGGCCTTGATCGCAGTGGACGGCAAGCGGATGGCGGGGCAGTTTCTGCCAGAACTGGCGTCGCTGCGCGCGACTGCGGTGCTGCTCCTGGCTGCGCCCTGGTTGTTGGCATTGTGCGGCATGTTCTCTTTGCGCAAGCCGTTGCAGTTTCGGGCCTTCGCCGTGGTGGCGGTCATCGCTGGATCGCTGTTCGTACTCTGGCTGCGCCCGGAGGTGCCCTACTGGATGGTGTACGCATCGACTCCGGGATTGGCAGTGCTGCTGACTCTGGGCTGGCAATCGGCGCTGGAATTCGTGCCGGCGCAGCGTCGCGGCGTTGCCGACGCGTCATTGCTGGCGCTCGTCGCCGGCCTGTTTCTGGTGTTTGCTGGCAGCCGTTGGAACGGGGCCGCCGAGGCCTGGGTCAAAGTGCCGTACCGGGTCGTCGGCGATTATTCGGATCGCAACCAGCAGATCGACGCAAGTGTGCCCAACGGCGCCTATCCAGTCGCCGGGCAGGAACGATGGGTGCGCTGGCTCTGCGCGCAGTCGCATGACATGAGTGTGCACGGCGATGGCGCTTCGATGCTGCGCATGACCCAGGGCGCGCTGCGCGCGCTGCACTGCGCCGACGATCGACACTGGCAGCTGGGCGGCGATCAGGGAGAAGCTGTCGCGCTGTATCCGATGTTCGCATTGCGCGCCGTTGGCCTGACGCCGCAGCAGAGATTCGGTGGTATGGGTCGCGTGCAGGTGGCGGCAATCGTGCACAGCGCACAAGCACAAACTGACGATTTGGTCCGCGCGTATCCGCCCTGGCCGTTGACACAGCAGGCAGACCAGGAAATGACGCTGACTATTGCTGCAACAGGTGCTGGGGTGATCGCAGTGAGCAACTTGCGTGTGGTGTTCAATGGTCTGGAAGCGCCCGAACTGGTGCTCGACGGTCAACGCGTACCGCCGCTGGCGCGCTCGGCCGCCACCTGGTTTTTCAATATCTCTGGAGGCGGTGCCGGCACATTGCGCGTACGCAGTGGTGACCTGCGTTGGATCGAGGTATTGCTGATCAGCGAGAATGCCCCCGGCTAAAGGTCTGTTTCCCGCGCGAGGCGGCGCGCTACAATGCGCGCCCTTTATCATGCCGGCGCGTGACAGTGGACCGCAGCTCTTCCAAGCACGGGCCCCAGGCTGGCGCCCCAAGGACTCCGTTGTGAACAAGACCGATCTCGTCTTTCTGAAGCATTTCGCCATGGTCATTGGCGGATTGATGTTGCTGACCCTGGTGCTGATCGCCGGGGCCGGCTTGATCTACAGCGATCACCTGCCAGAACCCAGCGCAATCAGCGCTGACAAAGTGGCCGCTCGCATTGCGCCTATAGGCGATGTCTATGCCGGCGCAACGGGCCAGGCCGCGATGGCCGCAGCCAAGGCCGCAGCTGCGGCCGCCGCGCAGGCCCAAGTAGCCTACGAGGGCACGCTGGATGGCAGCGTGATCTACGACAAACTCTGCGGGGTCTGTCATATCTCCGGGGCCGGTGGTGCTCCACAGCTGACCCAGGCGCTATGGGCGCCACGCGTCGCTCAAGGTACGGACCTGCTGGTCAAGCACGCGATCGAGGGCTATCAGGGTGCGGCAGGGGTTATGCCGGCACGCGGCGGCAATCCTTCGCTCACTGATGAGCAGGTAAAGGCCACAGTGCAGTGGATGATCGACAGCCTCAAGTAAGCTGCCTCGTGTCCTCCCCGTTGACGCCGCCGTAGGGGCGGCGTCGCCGCTTCTGTATCCAGCTGTGATGCCATGCCCGTAACCCGTACAGCAACCCGGAACGATCAAACCATGAAAGTGCGTCCTTGGCTCCGCGGCGCCATCATGGCTCGATTGGTCTCGTGCGGCGGGTTGTTGGTCATGCTTGCCGCCTGCCAGAGTGGGGCGGACGACGGTGTGCTGCCCAGAGCGTTTGAAGGACCACTGGATTGCGGTCGGCCGGCTGCGCTCATTGGTGCGATCCAGGGCGAGGGGCCACTCAGCCCAGTGCTTGGGCGTAGCGTGGAAGTCGAGGCGATCCTGTCCGCGCGTTTCATGGACGGTCTGGGCGGCGTGTTCCTGGTGTCTGAGCCCACGCATGACGATAAAAACCCCGCCACCTCTGAAGGCATCTTCGTGCGCTATGAGGGCAGCTTGCCGCGACTGGCAAGGAATGCCCGTCTGCGTGTGCGCGGTCGTGTGGCCGAGCTGGGCGAGGCGCCGGATACCTTGACTGCGCTGATAGAAGTGAGCGATCTGATCGAATGTGGCAAACCGGCAAAAGTGCTGCCACTGCGGCTGACTGCGGCACCGCTGTCCGAACTTGCGTGGGAAGCGCTGGAAAGTCAGCGGGTGTTCTTGCCAGGGCCGGTATCGGTGATTGGCAACGATGCACTATTGCGTAACGGCGAACTGACTATTTCCTTCGACGGGCGCGACTTTGCCCCGACCGAGTTGCATGCGCCGGGGCCGGAAGCCTCTGCCAGAAGCGACGCCAATCGGCGCACGCGCCTGATCCTGGACGATGGTCAGCTCAATTCCTATCCGCAACGGCTGTGGTACTTGCCGCAGGGGTTGGCGGCTGAAACGCCCTGGCGCGTAGACAGCCAGGTGACCGGAGTTGAAGGAGTTCTGGAGCAGCGCGAGGGCGCCTGGCGCATGCAACTGACCGATCCGATCGAAGGAGTGAAGCAGGCACCGAGACCACAGCAACCGCCTGAGCTTGACGGCGACTTGCGCATCGCCAGTTTCAACG
>JANMSL010000313.1:0-2135 GCA_031389245.1 Lysobacterales bacterium
GGGAGGGCGATCGCCCTCCCTCTCGGCGAACTCACGGATCAGAACTCGTACCTGGTGACCGTGATATGGCAATGCGTATCAAGCCACGAGATGATCCGAGCGACGACCTCATCGCCTGGGAGCCGGTGTTGAATACCCCCACGGTCCAGATCGCAGAATATCAAGTGATCGTAGAACGGCTGGACGTTTCGCCCAAGCGTGTGTTCAGCATCCATGTCCCGGCCAGTGTCACCAGCATCATGGTGCCGCCGCAGTTTCTTGAATCGGGTCTGGAGTATAAATTTGAAGTGCTGTCCATTGAGACGGGTAGAAACCAGACCATCCATGAAAGCTTCTTCTACACGTTGTAATGCGCTGAACTAGCCTCACCGATTATGCTGTAGCCAGTGACCGGGCTGAGCGTTCGAGCGTCGCTCAGCCCGGCGCATGATTCGCGGCGTCTCCCGGTGCGCCAACTATAAAATCCATTGAACCGGAACAATGAGGTGAGTTGCGATGAATTCTGCGTCCGCTCCATGGAGCCCCATCTGGTCGGCGCTCGTCGTCATCGCCGGGGTCACCGGCCTGATGGCGCTGGAAATCATTCAGAACCCCGAAATGACGCTCGGCGATATCTTGTTCGAATTGGCCGAGCCGGGGCTGATCGTCGTGACCGCAGTAGGCGTGGTGTATCTGTTCGGTCGCATGCGCCGGCAACACCGCGAACAGCTTTCGCTCATGCGCGATCTGGAAGTCGCACGTGCGGAGGGCGCGCAGTGGCGCACCGACATGCGCGACGTGCTCAAAGGCCTGAGCTCAGCCATCGATGCGCAGTTCGAACGCTGGAAGCTCAGCCCCGCCGAACGCGAGATCGCCTTGCTGATGCTCAAGGGCCTCAGTCAGAAAGAGATCGCCGACCTGCGCGATACCAGCGAACGCACCATTCGCCAGCAGGCGCAGGCGATTTACAGCAAGGCCAATCTCAGCGGACGCGCCGCGTTATCGGCGTTTTTCCTGGAGGACCTGCTGGTGCCCATCGACAGGCATGCGGCGATGGACGGCGGTTAGCGTTTTTTTTCAGCACGATCGCTAATCGAATTGCAGATCGGGGCAGTACGCGCGAGTTCGGACTGCTGCCTGATGTTTTCGCGATTTGCATTTTCCAAGCGCGTGCATCTCAAGCAGTGGGTCCACCCGGCCCCGAGATGCGCAGCGCCGCGATGCTCCGCGCGTCGGTCGCCCACCCGCATCATCCCGGCTTGCCATCGGTTCGCCGCGTGAGATAGATAAACGCCGAACGCTGCACCCAAGGCAGAAAGGCGACGATCCAGCCGACGGCGGCGAGCGCCTGCCAACGCGGTGAATCTGGCGTCAGTTCCGCAATGACGCGCGCGAGGGCCACGAACTGGAGGGTGATGAAAGCAAATGCCGCCACCCCACCCAATTCTAGCGGCCGCCCCGAGTGGCCCTGGGTGACGCGCGTTACCATCGCCACCAACAGGCTTCCGAAGAATCCGATGAACAAGGCATGCGCAGGACCACGGCCCAGCAGGAAGTCGCCCGTGCTCAAAAACCACAGGCTCTGCGCTGTATACAACAGCAGTGCGACGGGCAGCCACGCATAGCCAAGAAACAAAACTCTGAGCAATGCAGGTGCTGGTCCGCGCGGTGCATTGCGCCACAACCAATAGCCGCAAAGAGCGAGGAGCGGCAGATCCGCCAGCCACAGCCAAGCATAGGCATGCGCTAATTCCAGCCCGAGATGGGCAATGGCCAGCATCCAGAATGTCGGCAGCGGCCACATCGCGCGCCACGCCCGATATCCCGGTACAAAATTGCCGGCGAAGAACGGAAACATGCGATGCGCCACCGTGAAATAGATCGGTAGCAACAACCCGAAGCTTCCGATCTTGATCGACGCGAACATCAGATGCGCGTTGTTGGTGTGCAGATACACCGCGAATAACAACACGCCCAACAATCCGAAAGTCAGCGCCACCGCGCACGACACCGCATGCCAAGTCTTGCCGCCGTCTTGCCACAACAGTCGCAGCAGAATTACCAGTCCGGCCGCCCATCCCGCCAGCGTATTGATAACACCCACATGAACCAGGTGCGGCACGCCCAGCATTCCGGTCAACACCAGCAACTGCCCG
>JANMSL010000360.1:0-4083 GCA_031389245.1 Lysobacterales bacterium
GTAGGAGCGCACCTCGACTCCATGGATGGAGGAGGTAGGGCCGCGTCGGGAACGGCGGCCGAGGGCGCGATTGTTTGGGAGTGCGGCAGCGTCAGTCGCGGCCGGGTCCGCTCCTACGCGGTAGGAGCGCACCTCGACTCCCTGGATGGAGGACGTAGGGCCGCGTCGGGAACGGCGGCCGAGGGCGCGATTGTTTGGGAGTGCGGCAGCGTCAGTCGCGGCCGGGTCCGCTCCTACGCGAGGGGCGGCGAAGGCGAGGTTCAGCGCTTGGCGATGGCGCGCACGTAGAGCACCATGCGATGGTCTTCGATTTCGTAACCGAACTTGGCGGCTACGGCGTGCTGCAGGCGTTCGATCTCGGCATCAAAAAACTCGACGACCTTGCCGGTGTCCAGGTCAAACATGTGATCGTGATGCTCGCCGCGGTCCAGCTCGAATACCGCCTGCCCGCCTTCAAAATTGTGCTTGACGACGATGCCTGCGGCCTCGAATTGCATCAGCACGCGGTACACAGTGGCCAGGCCGATGTCTTCGTTGTGGTCCAGTAATTCTTTAAAAATCTCTTCTGCAGTCAAGTGCTTACCGCTCGAACCTTCGAGTATTTCGAGGATACGAACGCGCGGCAGCGTTACCTTGAGGCCGGCTTTGCGCAGGTCCTGCGTGTCGCGTTTGCCCTGCTTGTCGGCATCGCGCAACGGCTGACGGGCATTGAAACCTTTCAAAACAGTACTCCCGTAGTCCGGGCTGGATTCTACACCAGCCCTGTGTCCAGGTCGCGACATGGCGGCGGCGGACATCGTACTCAGCACAGGTTTGGAATTGGTCACGGCCTTGCCTGTATGATCCAGCGCTTTGCACACTGGATCAGAATCTCGATGCGCCTGAAGCTGCTACTCATCGCCACCCTGCTGTCGTCCGGATGCGGTCTTGTCTACAAGACAGACATCCGCCAAGGCAATGTCGTCGACCAGGAAATGGTCGACCAACTCAAACCCGGCATGACCAAGCGCCAGGTTGAACTGGTGATGGGCACGCCAATGGTGGCGTCCCCATTTGATCAGAACCGTTGGGAATACCTGACCGCAACCAGCCGACGCGGCAGCGCGGCGGATATCAAGAATCTATCGCTGCAGTTTGACGGCGAGTCGCTGGCACGCATCGAGGGCGATTGGGAACCGCAGAATGAAGACGAGCTGCTGCGTCAATCGCAGGAGCTGCAGAAAAATAATCCCGAAGACAATCTGAAGAAACCCGGCGGGTGAGACGCAGCGCTTTCGACATGCGATGAAACGCATGTCGAGCTGCGCCGAACGCCTGGCCATGGAGGGCCAGGCCGGCGCCCACCACCATGGATGGTTCGCGCAAAGCACAGTGGTTATCGGATCAGCTTTGCCGCTGGCTTTGTTGGGGCGCCCACCAGGATGCTTAGCGCAACCCAACCCCGCTTCAGACCCGCTTCTGCTGCTTGGCGCGCAATCGCCTGGTGTCTTTCGGATCGCGCGTCAAAGGCCGATAGATTTCGACGCGGTCACCGTGGCTCAGCACGGTGGCCAAATTTGCTGGCCGCGAATACACGCCTACATTCTGATCGGTGACGATCAAAGTGCCGAAGTGTTCGGCAATGCCGGAAGCATCAATGGCCTGGACCAGCATGCTGCCGGCGGGCAACGATACGCTGCGCAGCCATTGCTGATCGGGCGATGCGAACAGGACTTCCACTTCGATGTTTGCCAGATCAGGCATCGATGGTCCGTGCGGCGCGCGAGAAGTCGTCCACCATGCGATCGGCCAATCCCTGGAAACCCATGGCGAGCGCTGAGCCGACCCAGCGGCCGGCGAATTCAAAATCGAGATCCAGCTCCACCCGGCAACCGGAATCGCCCAGCGCAGTGAACGACCAGCTACCGCGCAGATCGGAGAATGGGCCCTCGACCAGTTTCAGATCGATACGTTTCAGCGGCCGCACGCTGTTGCGCGTGGTGAACACCGAGTTGAATCCGGCGTATTGCAAGTCCAGGCGCGCGGTCATGCCGCTCTTGTCGCGTTCCAGGATGGTGGCTTCACGACACCAGTCAAAGCGCTTCGGATAGCCTTCCACTTCATTGATCAGATCGAACACCAGCTTCACCGGCCGGGCAATCAACACACTACGCGAAATGCTGCTCAAACTTCCCCCTGGCTACAACGCTCGAACCGGCTGCGGTTTCCAGCGACAATGTAATGGTATTCAATAGGACCCGGCAATGGCCAACAAGAAGCCCGACAAGGACGACCACAAGGGCACGATCGCGCTGAACAAGCGCTCGCGCCACGAGTATCACTTCGATGAGCGCATCGAGGCAGGCTTGGCGCTGCACGGATGGGAAGTCAAATCGCTGCGCGCCGGGCGCGTCAACATTACCGACGGCTACGCCATCATCAAGAACGGCGAGGTGTTTCTGTTTGGCGCGCAGATCATGCCACTGGGCTCCGCCTCAACCCATGTGCATCCCGAGGAGCGACGCACGCGCAAGCTGCTGCTCAATCGCGCCGAAATCGACCGTCTGGTTGGCCAGGTCGAACGCAAAGGCTACACCTTGATTCCCACTGCCATGTACTGGAAAAGCAATCGCGCCAAGATCGAAATCGGTTTGGCGCACGGCAAGAAAGAACACGACAAGCGCGACGCCGTGAAGGACCGCGAATGGCAGATCGAAAAAGCACGCACCATGAACGCACGCAATCGCGACGCCTGACCCGGATCGGGCCAACTCCAGTAGCGCGGCTCGACACCTGCGGCTCTAGTGACGGCGGTTGTGGGAGCGGCGTGAGCCGCGATTCTCCGACCCGCCCCACATTGACCAACACGCCCCAAACCCCACCCACCCCACCATCACGCCCGCAGCCGATACCGATACAACTGCTCGTAGCAAGGCCGCGCATCGGCCGCCGCCTTTGCCGCGGCCCCGGTGAGTGCCGGCGCACTCGGGCGTGCTGGCTCAAACCCAGTCGAACGCCATACCGCCGCATACCAGTACGGCGCCCACACCCCATCGCTGTCACGCGGCCCGGGTGGCCAGCTCAACATGCGATCGCTGAAGGCGACGCCAAGATGCACGCACAGCGCGCGCAACTGGGCCTCCGGCGCCCGGAGAAATTCGCCCGCATCGATCACCGGCGGAGCGCTTCCGGATTTTTGCGCGACTTCGTCGAACAGCTGCACTTCCTGCTGCAATCCGATGTCATCGGCGTTCACGGTGGCGCGTGATTTGATATACGAGGCCACGACATCCACTGGGTCGCGGATCAAAAACACATTGGTCAGGCGATGAATCCAGTCACGCTCGATGTCGGGCAGCAGATGGTGGCTCATGTGCTTCTGGTACCAGATCGGCTGCGCGTTGGGCACGGCACCGAGCAACGACGCAACCACGCGGCGCCAATTGGTTTCGCCCTGCGCAATCACTTCGTCCGCGCCCGGGTGATCGCTCTGCGTGTGCGCCAGATAGTGCGCGTACAACGGTTCGTCGCTGACCGTGCAGTCGCCGCGGTTCTCCCAGGCGCGCATCAGCGCAGTGGAAATATTGCGCGGCCCGGACCACATCGCCAGTCGCAACGGCATCGTGGCCGTGGCACTCATCCGCTTGCCTTGCGGCCAGCAACATCGGCCACCACCAGCTGGCGATACAAACCCTGCAGCCGCTCGACCATCGGCCCGCGTCGGCCATCGCCAAACACACGCCCATCCAGTTCGCGCACCGGCACCACCCCGGCAAAGGTGCCGGTGGTGAAGGCCTCGTCGGCACCATAGACATCCGTCAGGCTGAAGCGTTTCTCGAACACCGGAATGCCGGCGCCCTGGCAGACGCGCAGCACGTTGGCGCGGGTGATGCCAGCGAGGCAGTACTCTCCGGTCGAAGTCCACACCTCGCCACGCCGCACGATGAAAAAATGCGTGGAGTTGCAAGTCGCCACAAAGCCATGCGGATCGAGCATCAACGCCTCGTCGGCACCGGCGGTATAGGCTTGAATGCAGGCGGTGATGCAGTTCAGCTTGCTGTGGCTGTTGAGCTTCGGGTCCTGCACGTCGGGATAGCCGCGGCG
>JANMSL010000333.1:0-11811 GCA_031389245.1 Lysobacterales bacterium
AAGCCTTGCTGGTCGAGTTCGGCCAGACGCTGGGATTGCTGGTCCGCGTCCAACTGCTGGCGCTGGGCGTTTTCGCGCATGCGATCGGCGAGCGCAAGCAACAAGCGATAGTTGCGATGTGCCGCCTCGTATCCGACCAGCTGTGCGACCCAACCATCCAGCGTGAGGATCAACGCACAGGCTTCGTACTCCGGAAACGCGAAGCGACGTTGACACAGGTACACGAACAATTTGTCCGCTTCATAGGGCAGGCGTTTGCGACTGCGATCCGCTTCAGCCTGGTCGGCCTTCTCATCCGCATGACTGGCGCGTGCCGCGGCTGCATCGGTGATTTGTTGCTGCAACTTGAAGGCGTCGCTTTGTGCGAGCGTTTGGCGCGTACTGTCGACCAGGCGGTCCAGCGCGCTGAGTTGCCGGTCGCGTTCGGCCAGCGTTTCGGCGCGCGCTGCGGTCAGCTGCGTTTGCATCTCGACCGACGCCTCGATCTCGCGGTGCAGTCGCGAAAATACTTCTGCGCGCTGCGTCAACAATGCCAGTGCTTGCTGATCTGCAGCATCCAGCCCGGAGGCAATCTGATTGGCCGCGAGCAGGTCCAGTCGCAGCCGGGCCAGCTCCTGAGTCTCCGCGGCTTGGGCGGAGCGTGAACGGTTGAGTTGTTGGTTCAACACTTCGAGGTCGCGCGCATGCTCGGCAGCATTCGACCGCGCCGCTTCGATGCGCTGATTCATCTCATTGAAGACACGTTGGCCGGTTTGCATCGACTATTCCTCCCACTGCGTGATGTAGCCGCCGGCAACGGGTATGTTGAAGACTACGTCCAGTTCGCCGCGCCGCTTGATGCCGACCAAGGCATTGTCGATCAGGCCGTTGTCGAGCTTGTCCGCCTTGACTGACTCGTAGCCAGACTCCGGCACACGCACGGCAAAACGACTGACCACTTCGATTTTCTGCGTTTCCTCATTGGTAATGGGCAGGGTCAGCGGCAGGCCGCTTTCGCCAATGGCCTCGACCACCAGGTAGTAGTTGCGACCCTTTGGGTTGTCGACCGGATAGCGCCAGACGCCGCTCTTGACGCCACTCTGCGACACGATACGCAATTCGTAGACCTGACTGAGCTGTGCCGCGACCTGGTCGAGTCGACGCACTGAGGCTTCACCAAGCGCGGCATCGCCTGCGCGCAACGCCGCCGCAGCCTGCTGACTGATGCCGGTGACATCGGCCTGGTCGGCAGCATTCAATACAGCCCCTGCGAGTACCGTTGTTGCCGCCGAGAATCGCGTTGCGAGCGCAGCCAATTGGTCGGCAAGAGCCGATTTTGTTTCGAGCGCGTCCAGAGAGGTTTCGATCTCGACCAGTTCGGCCGCGCTGGCCTCGACCGCGGCCGTGCTTGCCAGTTTTTGCGCAGCAAAGTGATCGGAATCGGCGGCGGTCAGTGTTGACAGGTTGGCACGCTGGCTGCGGATCCGCTTGAGCGCCGTGTCAATGTCATCCACGATTCTGCCGATGGGCGCACGCACCGGTTCCTCGGCCGCGCGCTGTGCATCGTGCCAACGTGTCAGGCGCTCAATGCGTGCATCAAGCTTGCCGACGCGCTCGCTGACTTCAACAAATCGCTGCGTGTAAGTGGAATAAGCTCGGCGCTCCTGCCACTGCTGTGGCAATTGCCAGGCGACGAAGCCGGCGCTCAACAGCACCGCGGCGACCGCACTGCGGCGAAACCACTACCAGCGTTCGATATACACCTGCGCCAGACGCAATGCGAACGATGGCTTTGGCGGCAGATAAGCAAATCGATCCTGCTTCAGCCCTTCAACACCGTTGCGGATCAGATCGTCAGTAACCGCGATGCCCTGGCCGGCATAAATGCTTTTGATGCGCTCGATCAGCACTTCGTCGCGTGTTTCGGCATCCAGTTCGCGTTCCACCGTCGAGCGATCGTGGCGCAGCGTGTCCACGATATCCATGGCCAGCATCACCTCGTCGAGCGGTACGGGTGTCGGCACTGGAGATGCGTCGGTGGTGGCGGGGAGGTTGCTGCTGTTCATGGATTGTCGGAGACACCTGCGGTTTGAGAGCGATTGAATGGCTTCGCTGCCGAGTGTTAATGGCGAGGCCTGCTGCCCCGGCTTGTCCAGGATTCGCGGCGGGCCCTCAACAGCGGAGTGGGTCAGCCGCTCCCACCGCATGTTTGAGAATCGCGACTGACGCCGCTCCCACGGCAATGCTATGCGGGCGGCAGGGTGGCGGCGGACGTCGACAGCGCGACCAGTCGCTTCTTGCCGTCTTCGACTGCGCGCTGTATCTCGCGCTCGTTGCTGGCCGATAGATCGCGCATCTCATCGATGATCTGCACTGATCGCTCCTGAAATCCGACCACAGAATCAACCAGCTTTTGCACCGACTCGGCGCGCAACGTCGGGCCGTAGCCAGCGCGGGTGGCTTCCTCCAGAATCTTGTCGCCGATTTCGCCCAGCGCTTCGATGCTCTTGTTCATGCCGGCTTTCATCGCTTCCAACGTGCGCGTGCTCTCGTGCAGGCCGTGCATACCAGTAAACGAAGCCGACAGCGCGGTGAATACCGTTTCGTTGGTGCCGAAAAAAGTGACCGATTGCGAATAGACACGTTCCTTGGCATCGCTCAACTGCATCAGTCGCGCCATGATCACTTCGGTGGTGTTGTAAGCGATCGACAGGTTTTCGCTGAGGTCCTTGGCGATCTGGTAGCGCTTGTCCTCGTCTTGCAAGGCGCGCAATTTCTGATCGCGATCCATTTCCAGGCGTGCCACTGCCTCGCGATCGGTCGATACGTTCGCCGCCAGGGCATCAGAGCTGGTCTGCAGTGCGTTTTTGGCCGCAGTCAGGACTTCCTCCGCCTTTTTCAGCACCTGGAAGCCGAGCACCTGCGATTCCTTCAATGCACCGCGATAGTCGCGGTAAGCATCGAGGATGATCTGCTCGCGCTGAATCTGATCCTTGCTGTCTTTGGCGACATCCAGATACACGTCCTTGATCTTGGCGAAGCGCGCTGGAATATCGCCGCGGGTGACTTTCATCCAGATGTTGCCAAGGCGCTCAAGGGTGTCGATCTTGCCGTCTTCGACCTGAGCCACCATCGCCTTGGCGTCATCCCGGATCGAATCGAACGCGGTGGTGATCGAGAGATAACGCTCGCCGATCGCCATTGCCGAGATCTGTTCGCGCACCACTTCATTGAACAGCGAGCCCTGCGACAGCGTGCGCGCGATCGCAAGCGTGCGCTCTGGATCAAGGTGGCTGATCCGATTGATCAGCGCGACCACAGGCGCTTCCTCTGGTTGCGACTTGATCAGTCCCAGATCGCGCAATGCGCCGAGCGCCTTGTCCAGCTGTTTGAGCGGCGTGGCGATCATGGTTGAACTCATGGCTGTCTCCTGGGGAAGGTCTGAATAAGTCTTCACTTCGTATTGGCTTTACCGCTTATCGTTTGCCACACCCCTGCGGTTTTTCGCGGGGCTTCCAGGCTGCGCACTTGTTCAGCAGTTTCCCGCATGTGAGGTCGTACGCTGGACACAATTGTACGCAGCAAAAATGATGGTGACAGGAAGCCATTTCAAGTGTGCGATTCTGGTACGCATCTTGAGGCACAAGCAGCGATACGACCGCTGACAGCTGTCACCGCGCGCGGGTGTCAGTTGGGGCGACGACGGCTTCAGTCGATCGGGATCACCACTCCGGCAGTTTGTGCCCATGTCATCCGCTTCGTGGGTGCTGCCACCCACGGCAATGGATTGCGGCCGGGGCACTGCGCAACGGACAGCGGCAGGATCGCTCCTGCCGTCGCCTGTGCTGAAACTCAGACGGCGAGGTCTGGTGTCCAGCGCCCGAGCGCTGCGAGGCCGTTTTCGCGCGCGCGCATGGCGACGATTTTCTGTGCGGCGCCAACGTTTCCGGCGATGTCCTGCGCCCACAACTTGAGCGCGGCGGACTGCATGGCACGACCGTACGAGAACGAAAGCGGCCAGGGATTGCCACCGGCTGCGTTCATTGCGTTGAGGTGCTCAGTCGCGGCCCGGTCTGACTGACCGCCCGACAGAAATACGATGCCGGGCAGCGATGCCGGAACCGTGTTCCTGAGACAGCGCAGTGTGGCTTCGGCGACTTCATCGACATCGGCCTGTTCTTCGCAGCTTTTGCCGGAGAGCACCATGCTCGCCTTGAGGATGGTGCCTTCGAGCATCACGTTGTGCTTGTACATCGCGTCAAACAGCGAGCGTAGCGTGGCCTCGGTGACTTCGAAGCAGGTGTCGATGTCGTGCGTGCCGTCCATGATCACTTCGGGCTCGACCATCGGCACGATGCCTGCTTCCTGGCAAAGCGACGCGTAGCGCGCCAGCGCATGCATGTTGGCATCGATGCCGCTGCTGGTCGGGAAATCCTCGCCGATGTTGATCACTGCGCGCCATTTGGCGAAACGTGCGCCCAGTCGGGCGTATTCATTGAGCCGCTCACGCAGCCCATCAAGTCCTTCGGTCACTACTTCGCCGGGAAAGCCGGCCAGCGGTTGTGGGCCCTTGTCGACCTTGATGCCTGGCAAAATGCCGCGATCCATCATCAGCTTGGTGAACGGTACCCCATCGCGAGTCGATTGACGCAGCGTTTCGTCGTACAGAATCGCCCCCGAAATGTGATCCGAGAGGTTGGGCGTGGACAACAGCAGCTCGCGATACGCGCGGCGATTCTCTTCGCTGCATTCGATGCCGACGGCGTCGAAGCGCTTTTTGATCGTGGCGTTGGATTCGTCGATGGCAATGATGCCCTTGCCTTCAGCCACCATGGCCAGGGCGGTTTCTTCGAGTTGGTCGATGCTCATGATTGCTCCGGAAAAGTGGGGTGGCCGCGCATTATACGTGGGCGCGGGTTGCGCCGCGATTTTTAACTATTGGCGAAATTGAGGAGTCGCGGCTCATGCCGCTGCCACAACTCAGCTGGGTTAGAGGTCACCGACACCTTGGGCAATACCATCGGCACCGACTTCCAGCAGGCGCAGGGTGTTGGTTGCGCCTTTGAGCTCCATCGAGTCGCCACTGGTAAAGATGATGCGATCGCCGATGCTGAGCAGGCCGTTGTTGAACAGCTGCTTCACCGCTTCGCGTGCGGCTTCGCGCGGCGCCAGGCCACGACTGTCGAACGCGACCGGGAACACGTCGCGCATCATCGCCATGCGCCGTCGCGCCCACTGATGGCGCGACAAGCTGTAGATCGGTACCGAGGAACGGAAGCGCGACAGAAAGCGCGCGGTGCCGCCGCTTTCGGTGAGCGCAATGATGCCGCGCACTTTGATGTGTTCGGCCAGGAACATGGTGGCCATGGCGATGGCCTGATCGGCGCGCTCGAGGTTGCGCGGTGCCGCTTCGAAATCGGTGTCGAACTGGAACTGGCGTTCCGCGCCCAGGCAGATGCGCGTCATTGATTCGACGGCCTTGACCGGATAGGAGCCCGACGCACTTTCCGCCGACAGCATCACCGCATCGGTGCCATCGATCACGGCATTGGCGACATCCAGCACCTCGGCCCGGGTCGGGATCGGGTTGTCGACCATCGATTGCAGCATCTGCGTGGCGGTGATCACTACTTTGTTGCGTTCCAGCGATTCGCGAATGATTTTCTTCTGCAGCCCGGGCAGTTCGGCGTCGCCAATTTCAACGCCAAGGTCGCCACGTGCAACCATCACCGCGTCGGAAGCATCGATAATCTCACCCAATGCCTCAATCGCCTCGGCGCGCTCGATCTTCGCCACCATGGCCGCTTCCAGGCCGGCGTCGCGGGCCAGCTGGCGGGCATCGTGAATGTCCTGGGCGCTGCGGCAGAACGAAATGGCCAGGAACTCGACGCCGATCTTGGCGGCGGTGATGATGTCTTCGCGGTCTTTATCAGTCAGTGCGCCCAGCGACAGGCCGCCACCGAGACGATTGAGCCCCTTTCGGTTGGAAAGGGCGCCCGCGGTAAGCACGGTGGTGTGAATGGTTTCGCCCTGTAGCGAATCCACGCGCAGCGCGATCAGGCCATCATCCAGCAGTAAGGTGTCGCCGGCATGCACATCATTGATCAGACCCAGATAGCTGACGCCCACCGCGCGGTTGTCGCCCAGAGGCGCATCGTCCCGGCAAATCAAATCAAAGGTCTGTCCCTCAATCAAGGTGACCTTGCCCTCGGCGAATTTCTCGATGCGGATTTTCGGCCCCTGCAGGTCGGCGAGCACGCCCACCTCGCGCCCCATCTTGGCGGCGATGCCGCGCACCATCTCGGCCAATGCGGTGTGCTGTTCGGCAGTTCCGTGCGAGAAGTTCAGGCGCACGATGTTGACGCCGGCACGCAGCAGCTCTTCGAGGATGGCCGGTGTATTGGAGGCCGGGCCGAGAGTGGCGATGATCTTGGTTCTGCGCAGGGATTCGGACAAAGGCGAGGATTGGGACATAAAATCATCGGGTCGCTTGGCGGGATTCGGTCGGCATTGTAGTGGGTTGCAATGACCGCCGTTCGCGCGCAGCGGCGGCGTACACGATATTCTGCGCTGTCCATGGAAATCCCTGCGCAATGAGCGAAACCCGACTGACTTCCGCTTCCTCCACCCGTGAAGACGAGGTCGTAGAGGCCACGATCCGACCCAAGACCTTGTCCGAGTATCTGGGCCAAGTAGCGGTACGCGAGCAGCTTTCGATCTATATCCAGGCGGCGCGTCAGCGTTCGGAGCATCTGGATCATGTACTGATCTTTGGGCCGCCTGGGCTGGGCAAAACCACTCTGGCGCATGTCATCGCCAACGAGCTGGGCGTCAATCTGCGGCAGACATCGGGTCCGGTGCTGGAGCGAGCGGGTGATCTGGCGGCTTTGCTGACCAATCTGCAGCCGCATGATGTGCTGTTCGTCGACGAGATTCATCGCCTTTCGCCGGTCGTCGAAGAAGTGCTGTATCCGGCGATGGAAGATTTTCAGATCGACATCATGATTGGCGAAGGCCCGGCGGCGCGCTCGATCAAGCTCGACCTGCCACCGTTTACCCTGATCGGCGCGACCACGCGCGCGGGATTGCTGACTTCGCCATTGCGCGACCGCTTCGGCATCGTCCAGCGACTGGAGTTCTATTCGCGCCAGGAGCTGTGTCTGATCGTTCAACGCTCGGCGCGCATCCTGGGGATCACCTGCGATTTTGCCGGTGCCGATGAGATCGCGCGTCGCGCCCGCGGCACACCGCGCATCGCCAACCGCCTTTTGCGCCGCGTGCGTGACTACGCCCAGGTCAAGGGCAGCGGGATCATCACCCAGCACATTGCCGAGCTGGCGATGGAAATGCTGAAAGTGGATCCTGAGGGCTTTGACGCGCTGGATCGACGCATGCTGAGCCTGATCATCGAAAGCTTCGATGGCGGCCCGGTGGGGGTCGAATCGCTGGCGGCAGCGCTGAGCGAAGAACGCGGCACGATCGAGGACGTGATCGAGCCCTATCTGATCCAGCAGGGATTCCTCATCCGTACTGCGCGCGGACGAATGGCCAGCGCCAAGGCCTACCGGCATTTCGGTTGGAAGCCGCCGCGACAGTCCGAGGCGCTGGTTCCTGACCTGTTTGAGCCAGAAGCATGAATTGCGTGGGTGGGATCGGTGGGTGTGGTCTTGACCGAAATCTTGAGGCATTTATGCGTTTGAAGGCATCGCGGCTTATGCCGCTCCCACATTGTTGGCGCGATGATTAAGCCTGATTCGCCCTTTACCTGGCCAATCCGCATCTATTGGGAAGACACCGACGCCGGCGGCGTGGTCTATCACGGCAGTTACCTGCGTTTTCTGGAGCGCGCCCGTACCGAATGGCTGCGGTCGATCGGCATAGATCAATCGCGGCTGAAGACCGATCATGGCCTGGTGTTCGTAGTCAGCTCGATTTCGGTATCCTTCCGGCGCCCCGCAAGGCTGGACGATGAACTTCTGGCCACCAGTGTGCTCAGCAAACGCGGGGGCGCGAGTCTGCACTTTCAGCAAACCCTGATACGGCCAACGAGCGCAGAGATCTTGCTCGAAGCCCAAGTGCGGGCCGCTTGCGTGAATGCACAAAATTTTCGCCCGATGCCAATTCCATCGGGTTTGTTTCCGGATTGATTTGTGTGTGGAGTGATTTATGGATCCAACGATTGATGTAACCCAAAACCTGGACATCCTCGCCCTGGTCTGGCATGCCAGCATCCCGGTGAAATTGGTCATGGGCCTGTTGATTGCTGCCTCGCTTGCGTCCTGGACGATCATCTTCGGCAAGGGACGCATGCTGGATGTGGCCAACCGCGAAACCAACGAGTTCGAGGAACGATTCTGGTCGGGCACCGACATGGCCGCGCTGTTTCGCGACATCGGCAACCAGCAGGGCAGCCGCACTGGGCTGGAGAGCATCTTCGAAGCCGGATTCCGCGAGTTTGCGCGCCTGCGTAGTCGCCGCCAGATGGATTCGCGCACCATGGTCGAAGGCGCGCAGCGCGCCATGCGCGCCACTGCCGGGCGCGAACTCGACCGTCTGGACCACAATCTGGAATTTCTCGCCAACGTTGGATCGATCAGTCCGTACGTCGGCCTGTTCGGTACCGTCTGGGGCATCATGATCTCGTTCCAGGGGCTGGCCAACATGCGCGAGGCCACTATCGCGACCGTGGCGCCGGGTATTTCCGAGGCGCTGGTGGCGACCGCGATGGGCTTGTTCGCCGCGATTCCCGCGGTGTGGGCATTCAATCGCTTCTCCACCCGCGTCGAGCGGCTCAACACCAAGTTCGATGCCTTCCAGGAAGAATTCTCTTCAATCCTGCAACGCCAGGCCCATATCGAAGACAACGGCTGACGCGAACCCCGCGTCCGTCTCAACTGCGTTGGAGTCGATATGGCACTTGCCACCAAACACCGCAAACGTCGCAAGCTCAAGGCCGACATCAATGTCGTGCCTTACATCGACGTGATGCTGGTGCTGTTGATCATTTTCATGGTGACGGCGCCTTTGCTCAATCTCGGTGTCGATATTGACCTTCCCGAATCGCGCGCCAAGGCGCTGGTCACCGATGCCGATCCGATCCTGATATCGATCGGTTCCGACGGCACCATGTACCTGACACTGGGCAAGGAAGGCCGCGAACAGATCGATAACGACACCCTGGTCAAGAAAGTTTCAGCTTTCGTTCGTCAGAATCCAAAAGCGCCGGTGGTGGTGGGGGCTGATGCCTCGCTCGATTACGGCTCAGTGATCCGTGTGATGGGTGAGCTGCAGCAGGCTGGCGTGCCCAAGGTCAGCCTGATGAGCCAGCCGATCGCGGAAAAGAAACGTTGACCCATTCTCCGGAACCGCGCATTACAGTGAGCAGCAACGCCGTCAATGTTCGATCGCTTGGCTACGCGCTGCTGGTGCATCTGGCCTGTGTGGCGGTGGTGTTTCTGGGTCTGCTGTGGACCGAGAGCGCCAAGCCGCTGAGTGTGGCCGGTCCGATCATCGAGGCGACGCTGGTCGATTTCAAAGCGGCGCCGCTGCCGGCAGTCAAGACGCCGCCCAAGCCATCCAAACCGCCTCCGCCCAAACCGGCGCCAGCCAAGCCGGTGCCACCCGCACCCAAACCGGTTGTCGAAGAGCCGCCACGCCCGGTGACGCCGCGCTCGGAAGATCGGATCGATCAGGAGCAGGTGCGCATTCGCGACCAGGCGCTGGAGCAGGCAGAGAAGGAACAAGAGGAAAAAATTCGCAAGGAGCAGGTCGATCTCACCGAGCCACCGCCGGAGGACGAACTGACGCGCATGGAACGCGAGCGCCAGGAGCAAATGGAAGACATTCGACGCCAGCGCGAAAAAGCCGAGCAACAAACCAAGCTCGAGGAACGCACGCTCGCCCAGATGCAAACGCAGAACAAGCAGGCCGAAATAGATCGCCAAAGGGCGATTGAACAGCAAAAGATGGCCGAGCTCGCCGCCCAAGAGGCTGAGCGCGTGGGCAACGAGGGCGAGAGTGACGCCTTGGTCGATCGCTACCTGCTGGCCATTTCCAACCAGGTTGACCTCAACTGGTCGCGGCCGGATACCATGTTGCAAGGCTTCCGCTGCCAGGTAACGGTGACCCAGATTCCCGGTGGCGTGGTCATCGGTGTGGACCTTTCTCGCTGTCAGGGCGATGCCGAGACGCTGCGCAGTGTTGAGGCTGCAGTCATGCGCGAGCCGTTACCGTATCGCGGCTTCGAATCAGTGTTCAACCGCACACTTCAAATTCCATTCTGCTTTCCGAGAGAACTATGCCAATCAAGATAAGCATCCGCCTTGCACTCGCCTTGACCCTGCTGTCCTGCGGCCATTTGATGGCCCAGGGATTGGTGGTTCCACCGGTCAGCGGCAGCCCCTCGGCGCGACCGGTCACGATTGTGCCGTTTGCCTACGAAGGCGCCGGTCTGCCGCTGGAGGTCGATCTTTCGGCTGTTGTCAGTGGCGACCTCAATCGCAGCGGGCAATTCAATGCGCTCGGCCGCGACAACATCGTCGAGTATCCGACCCGTGCCAGCGAACTCAAGTTCGATACCTGGCGCATGCTCAAACAGGATTACATCGTCATCGGTCGCGTGCTGGACGCAGCCGACGGTGCGGTGCGCATCGAGTTTGAGTTGCACGACGTCGCGACGCGGCAGCGCATGCTCGGCCTGGCGCTAGGCGCCCGCCGCTCGGATCTGCGCGGTGCGGCGCACCAGGTCGCCGACTACGTCTACGAAAAGGTCACCGGCGTGCGCGGAGCGTTCTGGACGCGAATGGCTTATGTCACCTCGACCGGCCTGGGCAAGAATACGCAGTACGCGTTGATGGTGGCCGATTCCGACGGCGATAATCCCCAAGTAGTGGTGCGCTCGGGTGAGCCGCTGCTGAGCGCAGCCTGGTCACCGGACAGCAAGAAACTGGCCTATGTCAGTTTTGAGCGCGGCAGTTCGTCGATCTATTTGCAGGAATTGACCACCGGCAGCCGCCAGATCCTGGCCTCATACCGTGGTATCAACGGCGCGCCGTCGTTTTCACCCGATGGCACCAAGCTGGCGTTGACCCTGTCACAGGGCGGCAATCCGGATATTTATGTGATGGACTTGGCAACGCGCCGCACCACCCAGGTCACCCGGCACTATGCGATCGATACCGAAGCAGTCTGGACCCCGGATGGGCAGAACCTGATCTTCACCTCGGACCGCGGTGGCAAGCCTCAGCTCTACCAGGCTTCTGCTGCTGGTGGCGATGCGATTCGCGTCAGCCAGAAGGGCGAATACAATGCCCGCGCGACCATCTCCGGGGATGGCAAAAAAATTGCTATGGCGCAGGGCGCCGGAAATGTGTATCGTATTGCGGTTCTGGACCGGTCGCGTGGCGGAGCCGAATATACGACGCTCTCGCCCGGCAGTCTGGATGAATCACCCAGTTTTGCACCGAACGGAAGCATGATTTTGTACGCTGCACGCGAAGGAAAGCGCGGTGTACTCTACGCGGTATCCGCCGACGGGCGGGTGCGGCAACGGCTGGTTCTGGCGGATGGCGATGTGCGGGAACCGGCATGGTCCCCGTTCAGACAGCGATAATTTTGGGCAGTACGTTTTTGGCTGGTCGGGTACACGCCCAGTCGTGATTTGAAATACCAACCTCGAGGAAATAACGATGAACAACCCGATGCGCGTAATTTTGATGGGATTGCTGGCTGTTTCGATGGTCGCTTGTAAAACAACGCCGAAGTCTGATCCACCTCCGGCTACCGACGAGAGAACCACCCCGCCCGAAACCACTTCGCAAGTCGAAGACGGCA
>JANMSL010000339.1:0-3718 GCA_031389245.1 Lysobacterales bacterium
TCGTCTTCATGCTGGTCTCCACTCGTCGCCGCGGGATCGATGTTCCCACCACAAGGCGCGCATTTCCAGTCGCCGTCGACAACGCGGATGATTTGGGCGTTGCCTCAGTGGCGCTGGCCTGCTCGTGAGCGATCGGGTTCATCGTGGCGGCTCGCTGCGGAGTGGCGGTTGGCACCGCCGGGAGAGAAGCGCGAGTCCTGGTCGGGGCCCGCGCGGAGGCTTGCCGTTTTATCGAGCCGCGATCACTGCCGCACCGACGGAAACCCGTGGTTTGACGTCGCCGCTGATCACTTCGACTCCATGCAGCGCCTCAGACAGCTTGCAGATGCGATCGCAGAAGGGCAGCGAACCGTTGTCCACGGCATACCAGCGCTTGTTCACGTTGGCGGCAACAAAGGTGTGCAGCAATTGGGTCTGTGCGGCGTCGGTTTTGAAATCGTTGCGACGTGGCGCGTTGAGGCGCACCACAAAGCGACGGGTCTCGACGCCTTCGCGTTCCAGAACGCCCTCAGCGATACGGGCATTGGTTTCGCAAAGCCGCGCATCATTCACTGCCAGCGTCAGCACCGTTGGGCGATCTTCGATCAACACACGACACAGCGATGATTTCGCGCAGCTATTGGCTTCAGCGCGCAACTCCAGGTCGGTCATGGGCTGGGTGAATCCCGCGCATCCACCGATCACGAACAAGCTCATCAGTGACAGCATTCGCAGGATTCCACTGACCGGAGAGACTTTCTTGCCCTGACCGGTCGTCGCTGAGCCAACGGCACCGAGCGGCCCACGTGGTGCATTGCCCTGGTACTCGCCGTCGATGGAGACACCGCGCAGGAACACCGGTGCTTCGGAATCCCGGCGCGTCGGGCCCATTGCCATTGCCGACTCCGGCTGCGCTTCGGGGGTTGCGATCAATCCAAACGTCATCGGTCGGGACGACAATTGCGCGGCGCGCACGCCTTGGCGGTAAAGCAGCAGAGGGAGCTCGGCGCGCTGTTGCTCGAGTGTGACCAGCGGTGAGAATGTTTTGGTGTTCATGGTCGGCTCCGGATCTGCGGGTTGTATTTCGGTGGCTGCTTGCATTCGCCTGGCGAACGCGGTGCATCACCTTGAGTCGCAGAATAGAAACCTGACCCACCCACTCCCATACGTGTCAATACTTATGCCGTCTTGGCAACCATGCGCATAGTCATGTGGCGAGCGCGACGTGATGCGGGATTGATCAATCGCTGCGCGATTCGGGCCGGCTACGCGTAACTACGTATTGGCAGAGGTGCTGACTCGTGCATGCGCGGGTTCTGGGCAAAATGGCTGCATCGAGCGCAGCAGTGCGCGCCCGGATCAGGCAACTCGATCAACACAGATCGCGACATCGGCGACGCAGTTTGCGACCAGGTCAGGCCTGGCGTTCAAGCAGCCGCAAACGGATCAGATCGGCCAGTGAGTCGGCGCCGGTTTTTTCCATCAGATGATTGCGATGGATCTCGATCGTGCGGTGACTGGCGCCGAGCGTGCGCGCGATCTCTTTGCTGGTCTGGCCTTCAACCACCAGATCCAGTACTTCGTGCTCACGTGGTGTGAGCGAGGTGAAACGCGCGGCGACTTCGCGCAGCTCTTCGAGATTGAGCCGGTGTTGCTGATGACGCACAATCGCTTGGCGCACGCGTGCCACCAGCTGTTCGTTTTCGAAGGGTTTCTCGATGAAGTCCGCGGCTCCGGCACGCATGGCCGCCACCGCGATCGGCACATCGGAGGCGCCGGTCAAAAAGATTGTCGGCATATGCACGCCGCGCTGATTGAGTGTGGCCTGCACTTCAAGGCCGTCCATACCCGGCATTTTTACGTCGAGAATCAGGCAGCCGGCGCGGTCAAAGCGCGCCTTTTCAAGCAACTCCGCGCCTGATTCGAATAGCTCTACCTGCAGTCCCTCGGTAAAAAACAATCGCCGCAATGCCGTGCGCATGCGTTCGTCATCATCCACGATCAACACGATCGAGCGACTCGTATCAACCGGTGGCACGGCCTCGCGCGAGTGCGGTTCGGTTTTGGCTGACGCGCTCAATCAGAGGCTTCCTGGGGGCGAGAATCGACGCACGGGCGTGCCTGGACAGGATAGCGCGCCCATCCGCCTGACGAAAGCGCCGCGGCTGTACGTCTAGCGGCACTCTGTACCCGACGCAAATGGCCACGGGATTCGGAACCAGGGGTAACTTGATTAGCAACCTCAGCGCCCGCTGAGCGCTCGACCGGTTTCGCTAAGCTAGGCAAACCCGGTCGGACTCGCCCATGCTGCGTCGCTTCGCCAAACGTGATTCACCCATCCACGGCTGCGGTGTATTCGCCTTGCGCGATCTGACGGCAGGCGTTCAATTGCTCGAGTATCGCGGTCGCCGCGTAGCTTCGGCAAAGGTGATGCAGCGCTTTGGCGATACCGCAGCCAGCGGCCACACCTTCCTGTTTGCGCTGAACGCGCACTTTTTTATCAATGGCGCCGATGGCGGCAATCTGGCACGGTGGATCAATCATAGCTGCGCTCCCAACTGCGAAGCGATGGTGTACGTCAACATCAATGGCATTGAGGAACGCGATCGCGTATTCATCCAGACTTTGCGTCCGATTCAAGCCGGTGAAGAGCTGACCTTCGACTATGCCATCGAGATCTCGGGTGATTGCGATACGCACACGCTGCAGGCCTGGACATGCCGTTGCGGCAGCGAATGCTGTCGGGGCACGATGTTGCAAGTGTAGGCTCGATCAAATGTCCACTTCGCTCGCGGTCGCCATGCGGACAACGCCGTCAGCCTCGGCACGGCGATCGAAGATGCAGTAGTGGCCACTCATCAGCGGCAGCCCCAGTATCGATTGCTGCGGCCAGTCGGGCAGCTGACTCATCAGCAGGAACCAGCTCTGCCCGGCGCGCAGTGCATTGCGCTGCCAGTAATGCGCTGGCCGACAGACCAGGACCGTTTCCTCGCCACCGGGTGATTCAAGATACAAGCGCAAATCCGGCCAGTCACGCGGGTCGATGGCCTGGTTCGGGATGCCCTGCTGTTGCGTCATGGTCTGCTGGAATCGCTCGATCAGTGGCACAAGACGCGCGTCGTGCTGCGCAAGATCGACCAGCACCGCATCGTAGATCGATTTTTCCAACACCAGAAAACTGCAGCCACTGTCGATGATCGCGTTGCTCGCATAGTGCGCCTGATACTGCTGCTGCAACGCCGGCGCCGGAATGCGTGGCCGGTCTGCGACCTGCACGGCAATGAGCTGGACGTTGTAGTAGAGCTCGTGCAGGACGCGGATGTCCTGCAACTTCCCCGAGTACAGCTGCGCGCATTCCTCGCCGCCGCCGAGTATCAACAGGCCGCGATTGAGCGGATCGGCGGCTAGCGCAGCGTCGCTCGCGGAATCGTCCAGCACGTGCACCAGCGCGCGCCGAATCAACAGCGAAAACATGTCGGCGACTACGCCCTCCGCTTCCAGTGCAGTAAACAGGGGTTGCACGGATGCTCGTGGTTGCTGGTGCAGCAATGCGTCAAATTCAGCGCGACCGGTCTCCGAGGTCAGGTCAAACGGCCACGGCCAGGTCAGTTGTGGCGAGCGCCCCTGTTCGGCCAGATAGCTGACCAGGTCACGGGCATGATCAAGGCCGCCAAACGCCAATCCGAGAATGCCATCCGCGTCGCGAAAGTTTGACGCCGCCGTTTCGATCAACGCGAAC
>JANMSL010000359.1:0-2473 GCA_031389245.1 Lysobacterales bacterium
AGCGGTAGGAATACTGCGGCGATCAGACCCGCAACGCGACGAACTATGGTGAGCAACATTCCCCATTGTGCCTGCGTCAGCGTCACATGGCGAGGATGGGCTATTGAGCGATTGGCAGCGGGGTGTTTGCCTGGTCGCCAATGTCCAGCGCGAAGCGTGGCTCAGGCCCGGGCGAACAAAGCAAAACGGTGCGGCCTCAAGTTCACGATATCGCCGCTGGCCAACTCGCGGTCCGGCATTTGAGTGCGCGACCATTCCGCCGTGATGAACGGCACGCCTTCGAGCACGGTGCTGAATTCGATGCGATAGCGACCACCAAGCCAGCGCGCATCGGTGACGGTGACAGTCAAGGTGTCATGGCTGGCTTCAGCGGACCAGAGCAAATCGTAGGGGCGTACACACACATCAACCGTCCCATCTGCGATCTGTGTTCCAGTCGGCGCATTCCATTGGGTTGTGCCCAAGGTCACACGCCCTTGCAACAATTGTCCCGGAAGATGATTCACATCGCCGAGGAAGCGGCTGACAAAGACACTGTTTGGATGATCCTGCAACTGGCTGGCATTGCCCATCTGTTCGATACGACCACGATTCAGCAGTACGATCCGATCGGCCACATCGAGCGCTTCGTCCTGGTCGTGCGTAACAAACACGCTGGTCACGTGCAGCTCATCATGCAGCCGCCGCAGCCAGCGGCGCAGTTGTCGACGTACTTGTGCATCGAGTGCGCCGAAGGGTTCGTCGAGCAACAGTACATTCGGCTCGATGATCAGTGCGCGCGCGAGTGCCACGCGCTGGCGTTGGCCGCCTGACAGCTGATCGGGAAATCGCTGTGCCATGCCGCCGAGCTGGACCAGATCAATGATGCGATTGACCTTGTCGCGCAACGCCGGTTCTGCCGGTCGCGTGGCGCGCGGACGGACACGCAGACCAAAGGCCACATTCTCGAATACGTTCATGTGACGGAACAACGCGTAATGCTGGAAGACGAACCCGACACCACGATGACGCGCTGCCAATCGGGTGACATCGCGGCCGTGTAAATGAATGCTGCCAGCGTCCGGAGTCTCCAGTCCGGCGATCATGCGCAGCAGCGTTGTTTTGCCGCAACCAGAAGGACCGAGCAGTGCCATCAACTCGCCATCGTCGATGTCGAGATCAACGCCATGCAGTGCGGTGAAAGCGCCGAAGCTCTTTTGCAGATTGCGGATTTCGATGCTCAAGTCAGAATCTCGTCGATGGTCGTGTTGTTGGCCGCCTGGCGATCGCGATGCGCCTTGGATTCCACCCAGGTCTTCAATACCAGAGTGACCAAGGCCAGCAGTGCCAACAGCGAGGCCACGGCAAATGCTGCGGCATGGTTGTATTCGTTGTAGAGAATTTCGACATGCAGCGGCAGGGTATTGGTTTTACCGCGAATATGGCCCGAAACTACCGAGACTGCGCCGAACTCGCCCATGGCACGGGCATTGCACAGGATCACGCCGTAGAGCAGCCCCCACTTGATATTGGGCAGGGTGACCCTTCGAAAGGTCTGCCAACCGCTGGCGCCGAGCGAAAGCGCGGCTTCCTCGTAGTCGCGACCCTGCGCTTGCATAACAGGAATCAGCTCGCGCGCGACGAACGGGAAGGTTACGAAGATGGTCGCCAACACGATGCCGGGGACGGCAAAGATGACGCGAAACCCGTGTTCGCCCAGCCACTCCCCGAACACGCCCTGGGCACCGAACAGCAGCACGTAGATCAGCCCCGAGATGACTGGCGATACGGCGAGCGGCAGATCGATCAGCGTAATCAACGCACTGCGCCCTGGAAACTCGAACTTGGCGATGCACCATGCCGCGACCACACCAAAGACCAAGTTGAGCGGCACCGCGATCGCGGTCACTGTCAGCGTCAGCCTCAAGGCAGCCAGCGCATGACGCTCGGTGACAGCCGTGAGATAGACGTCGATGCCCTTGGAGATGGCACCGATCAAGACCATCGCCAATGGCAACACCAGAAACAGACCGGTGATCGCGAGCGCACCTGCTATCAGACAGACCCGCCACCAGCGACCGCCTTCATGCAGCCGATTCATCGCGTACCTCGTGATGCGAGTCGTGACTGCAGATAGTTGATCACCAGCAGCAGCGTGAACGACGCGATGAGCATGACCAGTGCCAACGCCGTGGCGGCCGCATAATCGTATTGCTCGAGTTGGGTGACGATCAGCAGCGGCGTGATCTCCGAGACCATCGGCATATTGCCGGCGATGAAGATGACTGATCCATATTCGCCCACGCCGCGAGCGAACGCCAGTGCAAACCCGGTGATCAACGCGGGCGCCACCGTGGGCAGGGTCACCCGAAAAAAAGACTGAGCCGCGGTGGCACCAAGACTGGCGGCCGCTTCTTCCTGTTCGTGCTCGATGTCCTGCAGCACCGGTTGCACGGTGCGCACGACGAAAGGCAGTCCAACGAATACCAACGCG
>JANMSL010000387.1:0-4694 GCA_031389245.1 Lysobacterales bacterium
ATCAAAATAATATACCCCTTTGCTTTAAAACTGCAAACGACTGCGTAGTGGCTGAGCCACCAGAACAATGGAATGGCGATGATGCGTGGCAACGAATCCGGCATCGAGGCGAGCGCCAGCAGCTGCAACAAGCCAAATGCCATGCACAGCGCCGCCACCGCCAGGTAAGGTGTGCCGAACCCGATGATCACTCTGACCCACATCACTGGATTGAGGGCCATCCACAGGCTGCGCTGCAACGCCAGCGACATGGTGGCTGCCGGCGTGATGAAGGACAGAACTGCTGCAGTGATCAGACCAGCTTTCAGTCCCACGAACAGAAACACGAGCACGCTGGCACCCAGCAGCAGAATCTGCAGTTTGATCTGGTCGGTGCCCTGATGCTTCTCGATGCCAAAAGCGTATTCGGGCGGATCGAGCTTGCCTTCAGAAGTGTCGAGCAGCACCTGAACAGCATAGCGATACAGGCTCAACGCAATCAGAAAATGCACCACCCCACTGAACAGCGTGCTGACAATGAAGTTCATCGCCACCATGCCGAGCAGCGGATCGAGCAAACGCAAAATCGCCAACAACAGAATCGTGCTGAAGGCGCCCGCACGTAGTGGATAACTGAAGACCGACGGCAAGTGCTGCCAGAACGGCAGCGCCTTGGGCCGCTGCTGCGACGGTGGGGTTCGCATCACCTTGCGCACGGATTCCATTCAGCGCGCTCTGCTCTGCGACTTGTTGCGCAGCAGATCACGCAGCTCATCCTTCTCGGATTCTGAGAGCTGTCCGTGCTGCTGTTTGCTGAGTAACTCATCGACGCGTTGCTGCGCCGTTTGCCGGTTGAGTTGCTCGAGTGTGTCGAGAAACTCAGCCTTCCACTGCTCGGGTGCGGTGGGAAATTCCATCAACGCCAGAGTGGTCAGCGCTGCATGGTCGGCTCGGCCCTCAAACTGATCGAGCAGCACCGACATGGTGATGTCGGGGCGACTCATGCAGATCGAAAGAATTTCCATCAGCAACGGTACGCCAGGCTGGCGCAGGATCGCGAACACGTAGGGTGGCTCGATGTGCGCTGCCAACGCAGGCTGCTGCAGAAGCAGGGCGATCGCCGTGCGCACCAGGCTACGGCGTGGATTGGCGCCGCCGCTGGGCGCCCGACGCATCGGTTCGGGCAGGGCAACGCCTTGCTCGATGCGCTGTCCGCGTGCATTGGCCAGGCGTTCGTCGAGCATTTCGCTGGCCTTGTCGCGCATGGTGCCGGTGAGGCTGGGTGCGAAATTCCACTTGATGGTGCTCTTCTCGACCAGCATCTCGGTGATGCGATCGCGGAACGCGCCGTCCGGTATCGATGCGATATGTGCTCGGCATTTCTCGGCAAGACGCGCGCGCCCGTCGGCGGTATTCAGATCGGTTTCGGTTTCCTGGTGCGCGAAAAAAAACTCGGACAGGGGCATCGCGTCGCGCAGGCGTTGCTCGAAGCCCTCGGACCCTTCGTTGCGAATCAATGAATCCGGATCTTCTCCATCGGGCAGAAACATGAAAAACGCCTGACGTCCATCCTTCATTCGTGGCAATACCGACTCCACCGCCTTCCACGCCGCACTGCGGCCAGCACGGTCGCCGTCGAAGCAGAAATAGACATCGGCAGAATTGCGAAACAGAAGCTCGGCATGATCCTTCGTGGTTGCAGTGCCGAGCGTCGCCACCGCCTGTGTGATGCCGAACTGGAACAGGGCGATCACATCCATGTAGCCTTCGACCACGATCAGGCGCGCGATCTTGCTGTGCGTCAACCGCACCTGGTGCAGCGCAAACAGTTCGCGGCCCTTGTGAAACAGCGGGGTCTCGGGCGAGTTCAGATATTTCGGGCCATCGGCATCGCCCATCACGCGGCCGCCAAATGCAATCACGCGGCCGCGACGGTCGTGGATCGGGAAGATCAATCGATCGCGGAACTTGTCGTAGCTTGAGCCGCGTTCGCCGCTGGAGAGCATGCCGACCTTGTCGAGCAATTTGATGCGTGTCTCGTCGCTGCCGAGCGCAGACTTCAATGCGTCCCAGCTGTCCGGCGCGTAGCCGATACCGAAGCGCTGCACGATCGAGGCATCCAGTCCGCGCTTCTTCAGGTACGCCTGCGATTTTTCACTGCCCGGCAGCTGGCGCTGATAAAACTTCGCTGCTGAGTCGAGCAGCGCGTACATCTCATCACCTTCGCCGGTGGCTTGACGTGGACCAGCGCCACCCTCGTAGGGCACTTTGAGACCAGCGCGCTGCGCCAGATCTTCCACCGCATCGACAAACTCCATGCGGTCGTAGTCCATCAGGAACTTGATTGCCGAGCCGTGTACGCCACAGCCAAAGCAGTGATAGAACTGTTTGGACGAGCTGACAGTGAATGACGGTGAGCGCTCATCGTGAAACGGGCAGCAGGCCTTGTGATCGCGGCCGGCGCGCTTGAGCGGCACACGCGACTCGATCACCTCGACAATATCGACGCGGGACAACAGGTCGTCAATGAACGCGTTGGGGATGCGGGCCATCGCGCATTATGGCTTAGGAGCGATGTGGCGGGCGTGTCGATATTGCGGGAACGCACATTCTCTACATCGCTTCGATGCCGCGACTGATCGCCACCACGCCGGTGCGGCTGACTTCGACCATGCCCAGCGGCACCATCAATTCAATGAAAGCTTCGATCTTTACCGGCGAGCCGGTCACTTCAAAGGTGAAGCTGGTATGCGTGATGTCGATCACGCGGGCGCGGAACACCTTGGACAGGCGAAGGGCCTCGGCACGCAGGTCGCCAGCGCCGACCACTTTGAGCAAAGCCATTTCCCGCTCGACACCGGATTTGTCCAGATTCAGATCGACCACTTTATGTACCGGGACCAGGCGCCCGATCTGTGCCTTGATCTGTTCGATCATGTCGGCCGAGCCGCGGGTGACGATGGTGATGCGCGAGGTGTGCTTCTGGTGGTCGGTCTCGGCAACGGTCAGCGACTCGATGTTGTAGCCGCGGCCGGCAAACAGACCGACGACGCGGGCAAGGGCGCCGACTTCATTGTCGACCAGGATCGACAATGTGGCCTTGGTGTCGCGCGCATGCTTGTCGACCAGGAAATAGGCGGAGGCGGGTTGCTGTGCCATGGTGTTGGGTCCTTGGACTAGACGAGCATCTTGCCGGCGTCGGACACGCCAGCGGATTCTTGATTGTCGGGCAGAATCATCTCGTCGTGCGGCGCACCGGACGGGATCATCGGCAGACAGTTTTCCAGCTTGTCGACGACGCAATCGAAGATCACCGGTCCGTCATGATCGATCATCTCGTTGATCTTCGCGTCCAGTTCATCGGGCTTGATGGCGCGAATGCCTTTGGCGCCATAGGCCTCTGCCAACTTGACGAAATCCGGCAGCGACTCGGAATACGAATGCGCGTAGCGACCGCCATGCAGCAGTTGCTGCCACTGGCGCACCATGCCCATGTATTCATTGTTGAGGATGAAAATCTTGATCGGCAATCGGTATTGCACCGCGGTGGAGATTTCCTGCATGGTCATCTGCACGCTGGCGTCGCCGCCGATGTCGATGACCAGCGCATCAGGATGAGCGACCTGCACGCCAACCGCGGCGGGAATGCCATAGCCCATCGTGCCGAGGCCGCCCGAGGTCATCCAGCGATTGGGTTCCTCGAAGCGATAGTGCTGCGCCGCCCACATCTGGTGTTGGCCGACTTCGGTGGTGATGAAGGTCTTGCGCTGACGCGTGAGCTGATACAGGCGTTCGACCGCGTACTGCGGTTTGATGGTGTCGATCGAGGCCTGGTAGGACAATGATTTGCGTGCGCGCCAAGACTCGATCTGCGTCCACCACGCCGCCAACGCGGTGCGATCGGCGCCGCTGCTGCGCGCCTTCCAGCCGTCGATCAGCTCCGCCAGCACCTCGGCGCAGTCGCCGACGATGGGCACTTCAACACGTACATTCTTGTTGATCGAAGACGGGTCGATGTCGACATGGATCTTCTTCGAACCTGGAGAAAACAGATCCAGGCGTCCGGTAACACGATCATCGAAGCGCGCGCCGATATTAATCATCACGTCGCAGCGGTTCATGCTCAGATTGGCTTCGTAGGTGCCGTGCATGCCGAGCATGCCCAGCCACTTGGAATCGCTGGCCGGAAATGCGCCGAGTCCCATCAGCGTCGAAGTAATCGGGAAGCCGGTCAGTGCCACCAGTTCGCGCAGCAGAGTGGATGCGCGTGTGCCCGAGTTGATCACGCCGCCGCCGGTGTAGAACACCGGGCGCCTGGCATTGACCATCAACTCCACCGCCTGTGCGATGCGCGCCGGATCGCCTTGCGTGCGTGGCCGGTAAGTGCGATGCAGGATATTGGACGGACCGACATACTCGCCCAGCTTGAACTGCACGTCCTTGGGAATATCGACCACGACCGGACCGGGTCGGCCGGTGGTGGCGATGTAGAACGCATCGTGCAGCACGCGCGCCAGATCGGCCACGTCCTTGACCAGAAAGTTGTGCTTGGTGCAGGCACGGGTGATGCCCACCGTGTCGCATTCCTGGAACGCATCGGTACCAATGAGATGCGTCGGCACCTGCCCGGTGATGCAGACCAGGGGAATTGAGTCCATCATCGCGTCGGTGAGCCCGGTGACGGCATTGGTGGCGCCCGGTCCCGAGGTGACCAG
>JANMSL010000428.1:0-5661 GCA_031389245.1 Lysobacterales bacterium
CGAGCGCGAGCCCGATCAACAACCCAACCATCGCCGAGCGCTGCTTGTTGGGATACACCGGAGCCCGATTGGGCATGGCCGCCTCGATCAGGCGCGCATTGGCACTTTGTACGCCACCGGAAGCAGCGGTCTCCTTGAAGCGATTCTGGAACACTTGGTAAAGCTCGCGATTGCTATCGACATCGCGCTGCAGCGCTTGCAACTCATACTGTTTGCGATTGAGTGCGCGCACTTCGCCCTTGGCGCTGCCCATCTCGCCGCTGAGTTGATTCTCACGCAGACGCGCCGCCTGATAGTCACGATCGATGCCCGATGCGACCAGTTCAAGCTGCTGTTTGAGTGCACTTTGCGCGGTCAGCAGCGTCGCTTCGGCCTCCACCCGGCGCGGGTGCTTGGGGCCGTAACGTCCTGCAGTTTCACTGACTGCACGCTCAGCAACCACTGCAGACTGTTTCAGATCAGAGACCAGTGGCGACGCCAAAAGGGCCGGCAATTGGTCAAGCGCGCCGCGACGACGTGCTTCCTCGACTTGACGGTAAGCCGCTTCCTTGTCGGCGCGTTCGCGCCTGGCCTCGGCAAGCCGATCACCGGCCAGACTCAACTCGCTCGCCGCCATACCATCGACCCCGCCGACATCGATCAGTCGCTCGCGATCGCGAAACTCCTGCAACGCACCCTCGGACTGCTCGAGCTTCTCGCGCAGCCCGGCGGTGCGCTCGTTCAACCAGTTCGACGCGGTTTGCGACATTTGCACACGGCCTTCCAATGTCTCCTCGATATAGGCCTGGGCATGGGCATTGGCAAGCGTTGCAGCAAACTCCGGGTCGGCATTGCGAAACTGGATGCGCACCAACTGGCTGTTGCGCACCGGTACGATCGAGACGCCACCCTGCACCGTAGCAACGGCAACATTGCGATCAACCGCGACCGGCTCGGCAACTACTGGCAGCTCCTTGGACCCGCCCGGGATCAGCTTGCGCCAACTGAAACCCTGATCGGCAACCGTGCGTGGCGCAAACGCTGGCGTGCCCAGTTTGTCCACCACGCGCTCGGCAATCGGGCGCGACCTGAGAATCTCGTACTGGGTCTGGTAATACTCGCCAAAATCGTAACCTTGATTGGCGCGATAGACCTCTTCAATGGAGACGAAACGCGCGGCCTGCCGCTCAATCAGCATCGTTGCCGAGGCTTGATAGATCGGAGTCTCTGAATGCGCGCGCAGTACCGCGATCAGGCCACACGCCAACATCAGCGCGACCAGTCCCCATTTGAACCGGAACAGGATGCGCAGATAGTCTTGAAGATTCGGCAGCTCACGGCTGTCGTCCCCGGACTGCTGCTCCCGCAACTCCGTCGGCAACATCGCATTCATCGGCGCGCGCTCGGCATCCCTTCAGACGGTTGCAGTGGTGAAATACAGCGGTTTCGAAGCAAAAGGCCTTCGCTTACATAGCGTAACGTTAACTGGAACCATGCCAAGGCCGCCAGTCGGGCGAGCGCTTCGCGCCAAGTTTCGGCGCCGAGGCTGACGATTTTGATGGCCCGCGTGCCGTCAAACCGCAATAAGCGCTTCAGAAAAAGCTCTCATCAATAGTGATGATGTCGCCCGGCGCGACCAGATCTTCCATGCGCACCGGTCGCCCCTTGCTGCGACCCTGCTGCTTGTCGTTTTCCGAGATCACGTTGACGCGTTTCTCCGATGCCCGTTCGGTCAGGCCGCCGGCGAGTGAAAGCGCCTTGCGTACAGTGAGCCCGGGTTGAAATGGAAAACTGCCGGGACTCTTGACCTGTCCGTTGACGAAGAATGGCCGATACTCGGTAATAGTCACAGAAACTTTCGGGTCAACCAGAAAATCGCCGCGCAACCCGTCGGAGATATGTTTTTCCAGCTCGCCCGTAGTCAACCCGGCTGCATTCAATTCACCGAGGAATGGAAAGTTCATGCGTCCGTTGACTGCAATCTTGAGGCGCTGCGAGAGCTCCGGTTCGCCAAAAACCTGGATATTTACTTCGTCGCCGGGGCCAAGTGTGTAGGTTGAGGGCGATGGCACCGTGGTGGCAGCACTGATCGGCGCCAGTGCAAGTGCGAACATCGGCGCCATCAGCAAGGCGACGAGCACGAACTGCCAGCGCTTGCCACGCAGGTCAGCACTACCCGCACGCCGTGCGTTGCGCGCTACCAAATCTTTCAGATACGACCTTCGCAACAGATTCACTGCAGATCCTTCCCTAGCAACTGGTTGGACTCACACTCTAGTCCTCTACAGGGACGCTTCCAGTGAAAGCAGCAATTGTTTTCGTTGATAGTTCAGCTGCGATATATCCGTGGACCGATTCGAAGCACTATAGCCAGCGCCCAGGCTGAGCCATGGTGCGAGCCGGTATTGCCCAGACAAGCCGTAGTATCTGCTGCGGTCGGTACGCAGACTCGGGCGGTGTTCGTCACGGGCCACTCCAACATCGATCTGGCTGGTCAATCGGCTTGACCATTGATGCATCCAGGCCAGAGTGATATCGCGCCGCAGGATGAAATCGCCGAACCCATTGGTTTCATCAGCGTCGCGGCTGGTAGTGAGTTCCAACACGGAGTAACTGCGCAACTTGTAATTCACCGAAGCGCGCCAACTGGTACCCGAATAGTCCGGGCGCGCGGGATCGTTAAAATCTTTTTGGGCATGTCCAAACAGCAGCGATCCGCTGGTGCGCGCCGTGGCGTCAAGCTCCACGCCGACGTAATAGTGTCGTTCGGTACTGTCGAGTGTGGACACATCGTAGTCCGCTTCGATCTGGTCGACGATTACCAGTGCCGAAGTCTTCGGCGCAACGCGCCAATAAAAACCACCGGCAAGCTTGCGATCGTTGCGGTCACGAAAAATGGTGAGTTCACGATTGTTGCGGTATTCCATGCTGTTGGTTGCTGCCTCGAACTCGAGTCGGCCGCGCGCGCCGGGTGCACCAAAGCGATAGCGTGCGCCGACTGATTTTTGGTCGTACTGGTCCGGCGCGAGCGCCAGCAGCGCCAATTCGCCCTCACGACCGGCAGTGCCGCGTGCGTCATGATGCCGTGCCCAGGTTCCGTCTACCAACAGCGAATGGCGCACCAGCGGACTCCACGACCATTGCAGTCCGATCGAGTGGTCGGTGTAGTTGTCCAGTGACGAACTTTGGTAACGTCCGAACTCCGACTGCAAGGTGGCCGACAGCAGGTTGAATTCGGAGCCGGCCGCTACTTTGACGCCTGGCGAAAAACGCACAAGAAAGGATTCGATCTCATCGTCGGAACTGATGATGACGTTGCTATCATGCGACAAGGTAAGGCCAGCGGTTGGCGAAACGCGCAGTGGCCCGACCTTGAATCCGTTCCCGGCGGCTGCATGCGTTTGGAGGCTGAGGACCAACCCCGACACAAGCAAAGCCAACCTCGAGAACGAGGTACTTCTGAACATGACACCCCCGGGCAGAACAACTATCGGCTAGTTTCAACGATTTAGGCAACAATACTCAAGCAATTCCAGAGAATTTTTGTCAATTGGGGTAAGTCTTCACGAAATCCTCACTTATCAACTAACGCGTGCAGATCAGCTCTTTTCTCCACTCAACCGCCTGCGCCAGCCCCGCGCGCGACGCCTGCTCCAGCAATGACTGCGCTTCCTTGCACTGCCCTGCATCCCCCGGCGCAAGCAGGCGTGCGGCATTCACCATAGCCGCTGGCAGTCCCTTGACTGCGGCACTGCGGTACCACATCAACGCAAGCTTCATGCCGCCGGCAGTCGTGTTTTGCCGTTCGTGCCATTCGCCAAGATTGTTTTGTGCGAGCGCGTCTCCGGCATCGGCCGCACGCTGTAGCCAAGCCGCGCCGTCGCTGGATAAGGGCTGATCCGCATCGGTGAGGCGCCAGCCGATCGCTGCAGCCGCGCCGATACGACCGGCCTGCGCCGCGCGACAAAGCCCATCCAGCGCACAAGCGCCTGTCAGGCGACCGGTAAGACACAGCTTTCCCATCGTCTCCAGCGCCGCCGGATGACCCAGCGCGGCGGCCCGCTGCATATGTCCCAATGCTTCGGGGGCCGCAGTCGTGCACAGCGCCAGGCGATAGCTGGATTCCGCACCGTGCAATCTTGCGCCACGACCAGCCAGCGCACACAACTCGGCTGCGTCGTGCGCAGGATCGGAACGCAGCCAAGCCAACCGCGACTCGATGGCGCCCAGATCTCCCTGCGCCGCGAGATGTTTTACCCGCCAGGCAGTATCTGGAAGCTTGCTCAACACGTAGCTTGCAAGGCTGCGCGCCTGCTCATCATGACCTGCCGCATCCAAGCGGTTTGCACGCTGCATCAGGTTGATCGCGTAATCGGCCATCGCCTGCCGAATGGCCGGATCGTTAGCGTTGCGCTTTAGTCCAGCACGCCATGCCTCGATCGCCAGATCGGCCGTCGCACGCAGATCGGGCGCTTCAATGTTGTGCACCTGAAACACACATTGAGGCGCGTTCAACTGCCCGGCGGCAGACATCGACACGGTCACCAGGACCAAAACAATTCCTGCTGCACATCGCCAACCGGACTCAATCATGTTGCACGCCGTGATCAGCACCGAGTCCCGACGACTTGCGATCGACCGGCCTGGGCACAGGCAAAGCGTGACTCAATGCGCCCAACAGCAGACACAGCTGGAACCAGAACAGATTGGCAGGAATCTGCAAATTGAAATCCACCAGCGAGTGCAGACCGAATGCGACGCTGGCTGCGATCGTCGCCAGTGCGAGACCGCGGGCAAGACTGTCTCCGCGCAAGCGCAAGGCCTGGAGTGCAGCGAACAACAGGCTGGCAGTCGCGACCAGAAACAACACCAGGCCGACCAGGCCGCGCTCGACCATGGTTTGCACGTAATCGTTATGCGCATGCTCGTAGAACAGACCAACCGACTCGGGCTTTACCGCCGGGAACAGCAATCGGAACGACCCGGGACCATGCCCGAACCACGGTCGCTCCCGCCAAAGCAGCAGCCCCGCCCGGGCCACGGCCCAACGCTCGGCATCATCGGGCTCGGTGGGCCGCGGCTGGAACACTGCTGATTGCGATGTGATTTCGGTGCCCGCCACACGCTCCGGCAACTCGGCCACCAAGTGCGTCTCAGCGATGCGCTCGGCGAGCTTGTCCACGCCTACCCATGCACCAAGCACCAGCACATCGATGGCAATGATCGACACCAGCAGCCAGATCAGAATACGCGGCAGCGGCCGCCACCAAACCAGCGACGCGACACCAGCCGCCGTCAGCCCGATGAAAAACGCGGCGTTACCCATACGCGAGCGGGTCATCACCAGGGCGACCACCAAGACTGCAAGCCCGGCGCGCACAGCAAAACGCGAACCGAGCATGGCGTGTCCGATCCTGCGTACCCATTCGCGCCAACTATCGGCGCGCTCGGTCGCGTGCAGGCCACTGGCCAACAGACCAAAACCGACAGCACCGGCGAGTTCGAGCATGCCGGCAAAATGATTGCGATTGATGTAGGTGCCCGTGGCGAACTCGGACGCGCCAAGGCGATGCCCCAACCAGGGCAAGGTCAGACCGGTAAGCGAAAGCGTCAACGCCAACAGCGCAACTGCGACGCCACTCACCAACATGCTGGCCAGCAACCATCGCGCGCGCCGTCGCG
>JANMSL010000429.1:0-9063 GCA_031389245.1 Lysobacterales bacterium
TGTTCGGCGGCACCATCCGCAGCCAGGTGGCCGGTATGGCCAATGAAATGTCGGGCCAGAGTGCTGCGCCGAATATCGGTACGGCCAAAGCCGCGGCTCAGAAGGCGACAAACATCGCGACAACGACCGCCAGCAAAACCAACTTGGGCAATTACGACAAGGCTGGTACCAAGGCTGTTCAGTAGGTCCGAAAGTCGCGCCCGACACTGACGCAGAATTTTCCGCCCGGTGTCGGGCGTTACCGGCGCGCGCGCCGCTTGGGCTATGCGCTGTCGACTCACACTTACCGGTGGGGTACTCGTGAATACTATTTGGACTCGACGAATCGTAAAATCGATTCGCCACCAGCGCGGCCACGTCACTCTATTAACTGCAATTCTATTCGTCGTAATCGGTCTTACGTCGATCGGCATGTTCAATGTCGGCCAGCAAAGCACCAACAAAGTCCGCGTGCAAACCGTGTCGGATGCAGCGGCACACAGCGTCGCAATGCTTGTTGCGCGCGATTTGAATTTCAAGGCCTACACCAACCGTGCCATGGTCGCCAATCAGATCGCCATTGCGCAGATGGTGGGTTTGGCGTCGTGGGCGCATATGCTCGACCACGCCGCCACCAATTTCAGCTATGTCACGCAGGCATTTGGCTGGATTCCCGTCGCCGGACAAATATTGGTGGCGATCGGGCAGGTGCTCTCGCGCGGGGCAACTATTATTGAAAACGCGATCAGTCGCGCTGCGCCGCTGATTGTGCGTGCGCAGGAAATACTGATCGATGCACTGTCGGTTGCCCAAGTCACCTTCCATCTTGCGACGCTGGCCATGGCGCGGGAGACGTTCACTTCAGTGGTCAGCCAGTCCGATAGCGATATCGACACAGCCGCATTGGCATCGAACGGAGTGTTCTGGGGCTCGTTTGTGCGCACATGGGAAGGACAGCAGGAACGCTACCAAGCGCAGCAACGCGGCAACAATTCCAACCCTGCACGCGAAAATCGCGCGCGCTTGGAAGAGTTTCGGCGCGTGACCGAAAACAGCGGGGACCGGTTTGTGGGCGATCCGCTGGCCCGAAGCGACCGGCGCTATCGCAGTTACAACTGGCTGCCTGCAATTGGACCTTATCCAATTGCACAGGTACGCATGCGCAAGTACGGCGGCAGCGATCTGATGCCGGGTGTAACCAGTGGCAACCGCGACAATTACAACTGGACCGCGATGGATTCCGTGGGCTTCGAGGTACGCACCTGCTGTAGAAGTTTTGGCCGTTGGCGCTCGTGGAACGAGATGCTGCCGTTCGGCTGGGGTGCCGCACACGCTCTAGTCAGCAATAGTCCGTTTTTCAACTACAACGCTCATCGTAGATCTAACAAGCCCAATGGCGATTCACGGTGGGGCAACGGCACTTGGGCGCTTAGCTGGACAACATCGGTGGGCGCCGGCCAGTATGGTCGTAACAACCTCGCCAGCAGCAATGGTCTGCGCCCGTTTTACGACTTGCAACAGCGCGGCTTTGTGCGGGACGACCAATTGAACGTGCAGGTGTTGTTGCTCAAACGCGCGAACAACGTGCGCACCCACAACCGCATCCTTGCCGAAAACGGTGGGCGGGTGCAGCCCCGATTCGATGTTGAAGAACGGGGTGGAATGGCCGGCAATACCATGGCCACGTTGGCCAAAGCAGGCGTTTATTTTTCGCGCGATCACGCGCGTCGCAGGGATGGCCAACGCGAGTATGGCAATCTGTACAACCCCTATTGGCAGGTGCACTTGCTGCCGAGTACCAATGCCGAGCGCACTGCTGCCCTGGCCTTTGCACAGGTGAGGATCTGATCATGAACCGATACCCCAGATTGCAACACGGCTCGGCATTGGTTGAACTCGCTGTTGTAGTAAGTTTTTTGCTGGGCTCACTGCTTCTGCTGACCAGTCTGCTCGGCAAGCAAGTCGATGCCAAGCACGACTATGAGCAGGCGCTGCGCTATGCCGCGTGGGAGCGCACGGTTTGGCTCACCGGCCGCAACGCGGCGGTGCCCAATGCGCCGGTCAAATCCAGCGCCGAAATCGGCAACGAAATCCAGGCGCGCATCTTCGCCGATCGCGGCGCTTTACTGCGCTCGGATCAACGTACCGGTGTGCGCCAGGAGCAAATCGACCCTATGCTGTCGATGCCGATCGCAGTTCGTCTGGACACACGCAACAATGCGACCCGGCCATGGTTGGTCAATCGCAACAACAATAATGCCCGACCGAGTTTTGCCGGACGCGTGGAGCAAAACACCCGACTTTCGGGCGTGGCGGCGCAAGGTGTGAACACGATGATTCGCGGCCTTGAGGCCATTTCAAACTTCGATGTGCAGAACAATGGCCTGTATCGCACCCAGCTCGAAGTGGACCTTGCCGACACGCGCCATTACCGCGAGTTTTTGACCAACGTCAATACCGGGCGTCCAATGGATCTGCGTGTTGATCGCCAGCGCAACGGCACCACCCGTAACCTCACACTGCTTGCCGATGGCTGGAACGTTGGCGGACCCGCGCACGCTGTCGAGCAAGTCAGTTCGCTTGTGGCGACGGAGTTTTTAGACAACGCAGCGATTGACACGGTGATGTCCGTGGTCGGGTGGTTCCCGATGGCGCGTGAAATTGGTTGGCTGGATTTCGGCCACGTCGATCCAGAGCAAGTACCTACGCAGCGACTGGGGCGTTACCGATGAGCGCGCCTCGCTTCGTGCCGAGCATCTGTCTGCTCCTGGCAGCATTTGCTGCATCAGCCAAGACCGAGTTTCCAGCGCCTAAAGATGCCAAGGTGGATATCGTCAGCGAAGATATGGTGCTAAACGGCGTCACGATGTCGGCTTGGGAGTTGCGCAGTCAACGCTCGCCCGAAAGCGTGCTCGCTTTCTACCGTGACTTTTGGGCGATGGGGAAGAATGGCCGGCCAGGCTTTACCGAACAGACGCTGGGTGGTTGGCGCATCGTCACCCATATAGATCAAAAAAATGGTTTGATCTATACCGTGCAGGCCCAACCCATGGTCGGCGGTACATTGGCGCTGCTCGGCGTCAGCGATCTCTTGCGAGGCACTGTCACGCCACGCACCGACCTCGCTTCGGATATCCCGAAAATCGCCGGTAGCCAAGTGCAGAACGATCTGGTCGCACAGGATCTCGGTGTTCGTAGCCGAACTATTGTCTTGACCAACTCTCAGTCGGTGCAGCAAAACCTCGATTTCTATATTGATCACTTCAAGCGCAAGGGCTGGAAGGTCGAGCAAGGCGTGGCGATGGACCTGGACGGCACCGGTGCATTGACTGTCGTCGATGGCGGTTCGCGCTGGAACCTTACGTTCTCGCGTCAGGCCAGCGCAACGCAATTGGTCGCAGTGTTGGAGGAGCGATGAGCGCCAGAAAACAGCGTGGCTTTGCTACGGTCGAATACATCGTCATTGCGCTCGCCATTATTGGAGCGTTGATGCTGCCCTTCGTCAACGGTCAGTCCGTAGTCGTGGTGCTGGCCGACGCGGTAAAGGAAATGTTCGCGAACTTCAGCTTTGGCATCAGTCTTTCGCGTATTCCGTCGCCCTGACACAGCAGCCCGCAATCGCCCAGCGACAGTGTATCCGTGCTGGGCAGCCCCAGTGACGGCAGTCGCTGCTTAGTGTTGATCGAAAGGTTGTAGCAGGGCTACTGGAACAACGGGGCATACAGAATGAGTGTTGTGGAAAAATTACGGGCAGGAACACGCAGTTGGGGTTTGCTGGTTGGCGCAATCGTTCTCGGTGGGGTCGCATTCTTCGCGAGCACCTGGTATCTGCAGCGGCGCAGCAGCGCGATAGAAAGCGAATTGTTCGCGATGCTGGGCGAGAAGCGGCCAGTGGTGGTTGCCACCATGCCACTGGCTCCTGGAGCCGTGATCAGTGGCGCAAATATGGCGATTGCTGAAATCGCCGTGATAAATCTTTCTGAGCAGGCGGCCAGTCCGGACGCATTTGCCGAATTCGAAGGAAAGGTGTTGATCACGCCAATGTCACAAGGCGAGCCGCTGTTGAGTCATTTTGTCGCCGGCGTCAGCGCCGAACGTTTTTCAGACCTGCTGCTCAAGGGTGAACGCGCAGTCACCATTTCAGTCGATCAAATCATGTCCAACGACGGCATGCTGATCTACGGCGACCGCGTCGACTTGATGCTGTTGATCGAGGAAGAGGGTCAGAGCGGTGGAGAGAACAAGCCCGACACGCTGATGCCGCTCCTGCAAAACGTGCGCGTGCTGTCTGTGGGAAGGCGCGCACTGGTTACACGTGATGCCGATCTGTCCAGCGACCTGCAAAACCCTGACGGCGACCAAACCTATGGCACGTTGACTGTGGGCGTGTCCGCCGATGATGCAGCGCGCCTGCTGCTTGCGCGCGACCTTGGAAGTATCACCGTGATGCTGCGCAATCGCACGGATCAGGCGCCGTTCGACAGCCAGTTGCTCGGGCGGGATAGTCTGCTAAGCGGCAATCCGGACGCCGACACCTTCCAGTTTTATGCCGGCAGTCAGGTCGACAACGGCAAGCTCAAGGTCTCGGTTCAATCAATCGACGGAAAGATTTTGGGCGGTAGCACCAGTGCGCCGGGCTCGCCAACCCCAGAGCCAGGGGCAGCACCGTCAGAAGCAGAATTACTGAAGTCGGACACGAGCACGCCGGAACAAAGTTCGGCAATAGTTCAAACGAAAGAATAAGGGGTATGCGGTGCTTGATCGTTTCTCTCTGGGGATAGTCAGCCTACTGACTGCGATTGCTTTTATGACTTGGACATTACCCAGCGCTGCGCAGCCGATGACACTGGACATGCACGCCGGCGCAGTCCGCATTCTGGATGTGGGCGACATAGAACGCGTTGCCGTCGGCAAGGACGAACTGCTTGGCACTTCGGTTATGAGCGGCGGCCGCTTGCTGTTGATCGGGCGTTTGCCCGGCGCAACCGACGTGCGCGTGTGGCTGAAGAACGGCACTGAGCAACAATGGGCGGTGACCGTCGGCGAGCGTGATATGGGTATGGTGGTGGCGACCCTGTCCTCGCTGCTGGAAGAATATCCAGGACTGCGGGTGAAGTCCGTTGGCGGCATTGCAATCATCGAGGGCGAGGCTCCAGCAAGCAGCATCGAGTCCATCAAGATGCTGTCCGGGCAAATTCCCGGTGTGGTGCCGATGATGAAAGCGAGCGGTACCTCAGCCGATGCATTGGTCAAAGCCTTCCCGCGAGTTCACTCGCGCGTGGAAAACGGCATCACGATACTCGAAGGCGAGGTGCTGGAAACCGACTACGAAATGTTCACGGAAGCAGTCAAGTCCTACCCCGACACGCTGTCGCTGGTGCGCAAGACAACGGTTGCTCCAGCGCCCATGATCCGCATTTCATTACGTTTGCTCGAAATCAATCGCGAGCATTCGCGTCGCATCGGCATCAACTGGGACGATGCGATTGCCGGCCCATCGATCGGCAGCACAGGCGCGTCGATCGCCAATTCACGATTCCGAATAGTTCCGCCCGGCGGCGAAAGCCTGGTCGAAGGCATCGATCTGAACGACGCGCGCTGGTTTGCCTACGCGGGATGGACGACGAAAATATTCTCGGCGGTCGAGATCCTCGAGCAGGAGAATAAAGCAACCATTTTGGCTGAGCCCAACCTCACCACGCGCAGCGGCATGCCGGCCAATTTTCTGGCTGGCGGCGAATTTCCCTATGCGGTAATCGGACAATTTGGCCAGCCCGGAGTCGAATTCAAGGAATATGGCGTGCGGTTGGATATCGAACCGACAGTCGATGAAAACGGCAACATTCAATCCAAGATCAAGATCGAGGTGAGCTCAATCGACCGTGCGAATCAGGTAGACAACGTGCCGGGCCTGCTCAAGCGCACTACAGAATCGGTGATGACGGTGAAGTCGGGACAGACCATGATTCTCTCTGGCTTGGTGTCGTCGGATGACACCAAAAACATGAACGGAGTGCCAGGATTGTCGCAGATACCCGTATTGGGTGAGCTTTTCAAGTCGCGCAATTTTCTCATGCGCAAGACGGAGCTGGTGGTGATGGTGACGCCAACGATTGTAGAGGCGCCACAAAATCCGGGGCCGCTGATCGATGCCCAAATCAATCGGATGCGCAACCTGATTGATAACGAAATTCTCGAAGGCGCCATCGCGGAGTAAAGTATGTACCACGTTCAAGTCATGACATCGAAAGGCACAGTAATCGCCAACGAAATGGTATCGACTGAGTCGTACGACATCGGCAAGACCACCGGCAGCAACATCATTCTGCACGGCTGGCAGGTAGCGCAGCGGCACGCTCGATTGAGCCTGGTGGGCAGCGACGTATTCGTCGAGGACCTGGGAAGCTCATCGGGCACCCTGGTCAATGGCAATCGGGTGCAGCGTTTCGGCCCGTTAGGCAACGCGGATGTTATCGAAATTCAGGGCTATCAGATTCGCATCAAGCCGCCCACCAACCGGTCGTTGGGTGGTATTGCAACCAGCGAATCAGTGACGCCTCTGATGCCGGAACCAGCACGGGAGAAGGTAGCGCCGGTTGCTGTGCAAGCTACGGAGGTAATAGGGGTAGCTTTGGCTGCAGCACCAGAAAGCACAGTGCCAAAAATAAAATCGTCCTCCGATCACGGCGCGGTGGATGCGTTCGCGGAAGTCGACGAAAATGCGGTCCGGCTCAACGCGCTCAGCCTGGACTGGTGCAAGCGGCTGCACAAGACCATGCTGATGCAGATGGATCTGCGCCGCGTGGCGGTCAACAAGATGAGCCACGACAAATTGCGCGAAATCACCGACGAGATGGTCGCGCAAATCATCGCCAGTACCCCCGACTTTCCTGCTGAACTCTCCAAAGACGCGATCAAGAAGCGGCTTGTCGATGAAGCCGTGGGCTTGGGGCCACTGGAAGAACTGATCGCCGACGATGACATCAGCGAAATCATGGTCAACGCCTGCGACGAAATCTACTACGAAAAGAAGGGCCGCCTGCACAAGTCGATCGTAACCTTCACCGACGACCAAGCAGTCATCGCGGCGATAGAGCGCATCGTGACGCCGCTGGGTCGGCGTATCGATGAGAGTTCGCCGATGGTCAATGCGCGCCTGCGCGATGGATCGCGCGTCAATGCGATCATTCCGCCGCTGGCCTTGAAAGGCCCGTGCATCACCATTCGAAAATTCATGAAAGAGCGGCTGACCCCGCAACGACTGATCGGCTTCGGCTCGCTAAACGAGGCGATGGTGGTGATTCTGCAGACCGCTGTGCTGGCCAAGCGCAACGTGGTGATTTCTGGAGGTACCGGCTCCGGCAAAACCACGTTGCTCAACATGCTTTCAAGCTTTATCCCGATGCACGAACGCGTAGTGACGGTCGAGGACGCCGCCGAACTGCAACTGCCGCAGCCGAATCTGGTCGGGCTGGAGGCGCGCCCAGCGAATCAAGAGGGCCGCGGTGAGGTCAAGATTCGCGACCTGGTGCGCAATTGCCTGCGTATGCGCCCCGACCGCATCGTCGTCGGCGAGTGCCGCGGCGGCGAGGCCCTGGACATGCTGCAGGCAATGAACACCGGCCACGATGGTTCGCTCACTACGGCGCATGCCAACTCACCTCGCGATTGCATTTCACGCCTGGAGGTGATGGTGATGATGGCCGGTATGGATCTGCCCTCCATCGCCATACGCGAGCAAATCGCGTCGGCCGTCAATATGATCGTGCAGCAAACACGCTTCTCCTGCGGGCAGCGCAAGATCACCTCGATCAGCGAGGTAACCGGTGTCGAAGGTGGGCGTGTCCAACTCGCGGAAATTTTCAAGTTCCAACAAACCGGTTATGACGAGACCGGCCGCGTGCAAGGACGCTTCGAGCCCACCGGTCTAGTGCCTGAGTTCTACGAAAAAATGCGTTCCCGCGGCGAGCGCGTCGATCTGTCGATTTTCAATAAGCCCGAATGAATCCGCAGACCCTCTTAATCAGCGCCTTGTTCGCCGGCTGCATGGTGATGATGGCGATCATTGCGCGTTCGCTATTCAGGCGCGCCGCAGGCGACTACAAAACGCATTTCAAAGCCGAGGCTTCGGCGTCGTTGGGCGACCTGTTCCTATTCATCGATCCGGACAAGTTGTTCCGTATCAACCTCGTCGTCGTGGTCATGGTGGTTGCCATCACTCGGCTGGCTACTGGCCTATGGATACCCGCGATCCTCGCGGCGATGTTCATGTTTTTCTTGCCGCGGGTGATCTACGCGGTGCTGCAGAAGCGGCGCCTGGCGACTTTTGTCTTGCAGTTGCCAGACGCGCTACTGGCAATCGCAGGTGCGATGAAGGCAGGTTCAAGCCTGGTGCAGGCCATGGAGATCATGGTCGCCGAGACGCGCGGCCCGATCAGCCAGGAGTTCGGCCTGTTCCAGCGCGAGATGCGCATCGGTGTGGGCTATGACGATGCCCTGGCCAGTCTCGTCAAGCGTGTACCCGGCGAGGAACTGCGGCTGGTCGTGGCAGGCATGCGTATTTCCCGCGAAATCGGCGGCAATCTCGCTGAAACGCTCGAGCGTATCGCCGATACGTTGCGGCGAAAAAACGAGATGGAAGGCAAGATCAAGGCGCTAACATCGCAGGGCAAGCTGCAGGGTCTGGTGATGTCGGGGCTGCCCATTTTTTTGGGTGTGATCCTCTATCAAATGGAGCCTGAACATATGGGCCGGTTGTTCACCGAAATCTACGGCTGGGCGGCGCTGTTCGTGATCATTGTCATGGAACTCCTCGGTTACTTCTTTATCCGCAAAATCGTCAGTATTGATGTCTGACCGGCCACGCGCATGCAGATCATGATCTTTATCATCGCCGCCTTGATTGCCGCCACCGTGGTGGCGTTTATCGTATCGGTGCGCAACATCAGGCAAAGCATCCGAACGGACGATCGCAGCTATATGGATCCGCTGCCCGGGCCGATGCGCCTGATCTGGCCGATGGTTAACCTGCTCGTGCAGTTGTTCGGCGACTACCTTCCGGTGGAGCAAGTGGAGCAAGTGCGG
>JANMSL010000456.1:0-3362 GCA_031389245.1 Lysobacterales bacterium
GCATTTTCCGGCGGCATTGCCCACCGCGTCGGGCCAAGCGGGATAGGCGCCCGCGACAACCCCCACGGCGCGACTTACGCTGATAATCCCAATAATCTGCGCGTGTGTCTCGCAAAAATGGATCCGCGTCAACGCGGTTAATCTCGGCCAAAAGTGCGCTTTCCCTGCCCCATACGGCTGCCTTATCGCGCTGTCCGACTGCCCGCTATTGTTCGCGTAGCGGAACCCGGAAATGTCGGCAGGCCCACCTCCAGGAGGCGACAACACGGGGTCTCCTCACGCACTTCGGATTGCAGAAATCGCGATCGATTCGGACGCTGCGTTCACCACATCCTTATGCACTGCCGAAACTGTGACGCACAGAGCCGTTGCGGCGCAGAGCCAGCGCAGGCGAACCAAGCGTGTCGTGACTCCGCGCACGGGGTCAGCGAAAGCGAGGAAATATTTGATCGACATTTCCTGGTGTCCACGCGTACATATAACGAGAACGCCGACCTGACCGAACCCTATGGATTTTCATCGGCGGTTGGTCGGGATTGGCTCAACTCTCATTGGCCGGGTCGGTGATGCTGGGGCAGCGTGCTGCTGCCCGCCGACACTTGCCGCAATTGCTCACTGGATACCCGTTGATTTGAATTGCGCACGTGCTTTTGCTTAGGGAGTGGCTGGACGCCAAGTCGACGTTTCGGTTGTGCTCCCTAAAACTGAGGAGTGGAAAATGAAAAGAATGAATTGGATTGTCGCGTTGGCCCTGGCATCGATCATTGGCGGCATTGCTTTCAGCGGCCAAGTGTTTGCCTGGAACGGAGATGGAAATTGCGGCAGCTACCAAGACCCATGCATCTGCGAGCCCGATACGCAGAACGATGGTTGCGGTGGTGAGGGGGGCTGATTTTTTGAACGCCTGACACAAAAAGGCGCGCGCTCGGGCCCTTCGCCGGTAGGCCTCGCAATCGGTTAAATGCGAGGCCTACTGTTTGACATGCAGCCGTGGTGAGTTGCCATCGCCAGTCGTTGGCGCGGGTATGGCGTCGCCCATGCGGGGTCGCACTCAACGAGGAAGGTCACCAGATTTCGTTTTCGTGTAAGCACTCCCTCGCTCAATTTTCGGACGCCTGTATTGCGCCAGAGTGCACCTGAGGAAAGTCGATAGCGAGGTCAATCCGCTCGAGATACCGCGACGCGTTATGGCGCGCATGTCGCGCCCAGGAAATATTTGACAAAAAGCTGATGCTGCCGGGTACATGTTGGTGGTTGATGCACTAACCTGCGCACGACATCCGGCCAGACTTGGAGCTCCCAATGACACGATCGATCCTCGGCCTGCTTTTGTGCTTCCTTGGCGGATGTGCGTCGACACCCGCGACGAAGTCCGGTAGCAATCAAGCAACAGGAGATGGGCAAATGAGACTTGGCAACTTCTCAGTCAGTCTTGCGGTCAAGGACCTGGGCGCGTCCCGCGCCTTCTACGAGAAACTCGGCTTTCGGGCGATCAACGGCGACCCGACCAAGAACTGGTTGATACTCCAGAACGAGACCAGCACCATTGGACTTTTCCAAGGGATGTTCGAAAAGAACAGCCTGACGTTCAACCCAGGCTGGGATAGGACCGGCAGCACCTTGTCGGATTTCGACGATGTGCGCGACATTCAGCGGACACTTAAAAGTCGAGACCTCGCGCTGGCCAGCGAAGCCGACGAGACGACATCGGGGCCCGCAAGTCTGATGCTGTTCGATCCCGATGGGAACCCGATCCTCATCGATCAGCACGTGCCCAGCCAGCAGAAGTGAGCAACGCGCGGTGGCCGACTGCGGCTACCGGCACTCGCCTGTGCAACGCCAGTGATAGGCGAGTTCAGATTCATCGAGCGCAGCTGGATCTGCGGCAACCAGTTGCTTGCGAATCGTTCAGCGCAGCCAGCGATGCGATATCCCGCAATGGCCGGCCTGCTCGCCAACGGCCGGCGCGGGGTGCGGTGGACGTGTAGCGGTCACCTTTGACCATCGGCACGACAGCCGGTGTTGATGACGGGGACGACCGCGATGTGCACGCGCACTCCACGGTCGAGTTTCCCTTGCTGTCGCCGCCCACCGGCGACCCCTGGCAAGCGCACTGAACGCAACGTCGCAGAAACACGTCGCACCCGCGCATCCGCTAAGGTGACGGCATCACCACGCAAGGGTCGTCCATCACGATGTCCGACTTCCAGATCACCCGTCTGCTCGACACCGGCACCGTCGCGGTGAAGAACGTGCATTGCCTGGGTACCTGCCGGCATCGCAGCGCGGAGGAATGCGCCAACGCAACTCATCTGGTATTTCCCTACCGCGGCGTCTACCTGCGCCATGTCGGTAGCGACCAGGCGGTGGCTGATGCCAACCACGTGCTGTTCTTCAACTCGGGTGAGGGTTATCAGGTCAGCCATCCGGTCACCGGCGGCGACGCCAGCCTGGTGCTCGCGGTGTCGCAGCCGCTGTTGCGCGAGCTTGCACCGACCGCGCTGGTCGGCAGGCGCGACGAATTCGGGTTCCGCGGGCAATCTCTGCGCATCGATTCACGCGCGCAGGCTCTGGTTGCGTTGCTGCGGCACAGCCTGTTCGGCGGCAGCATCGAGCCACTGGAAGCCGAGAGCCTGGCACTGACGCTGGTCTGCCGCAGCCTGGGCTCGCGTACTACACACGAGACGAGCGCGACCCAAGCCCGTCGGCGGCTGGTGGACCGGGCGAAAGTGCTGTTGGCCAGTGATCTCACCCGGCGCTGGAGCCTGGCAGAAATCGCCGCCGAGATCGGCGGGTCAGCGGTGTATCTGACCCAATCATTCCAGCAAGTCGAGGGCCTGCCGCTGTACCGTTACCAACTGCGACTGCGCCTGGCGCGCGCGCTCGACCTTGTTACCCGTTGCGACGACATGTCGGCCCTGGCGCTGGATCTGGGCTTCTCGAGTCACAGCCACTTCGCGGCCGCGTTCAAGCAAGCCTATGGGCGCTCGCCAACCGCATTCAGAATGTCGACATTGGCAAAAAGTGGCTAGCGGCCGTCGCCGATCGCCGCCGCCGCGTAACGCGCAATACAACTAAAGATTTCGACAGCGGCCGTTACCAGCCGATGGTCTTCTGCGCATGCCCGATTCGCGGCTATGCATAGAAGAAACGTCATGGCTGAAACTACTTGTGCCGCCTGCGATTGCACGCGGGACGACAACGTCATCACTGTCACCGTGGGCGGCCGCGCCGTGGAAGTGTGCTGCGAGAAATGCGCCGAGAAACTGCGCGATGCCGGAGCGCAACCATGATCAACGCAAATGGATTCTTGCAGGCAAGCACGCTAGTAGAGACGCCATCGGGCCGGCTTAGAAGTATCG
>JANMSL010000467.1:0-5862 GCA_031389245.1 Lysobacterales bacterium
TTGGCGCCAGCGCGCTGGATGATGGCGTCCATCAGGGGTATGAACGAATCGCCGCCTTCCAGAGAGAATCGCTTCTGGCCGACGTAGCGCGTGTGCAGATAGCGTTCCAGACCTTCGGCCGCGGTTAGCTTCTCGAGGATCCGCCGACGTGTTTCAAGACTCAGGTGAAAGTTGCCGCCGGCGCGCTCGAGGCGCTCGTGCAGCCAACGCCGTTGGTCGATGTCGTCGATGTGCATGATCTCGGCGCCGATGCTGGCGCAGTAAGTAGCGCGCAGCCACGCCATCATGTCGCGCAGCTTCATGCGCGATGCAGCGGAAATTGAACCGCTGTTGAACTCGCTGTCCATGTCGCCAGCATCCAGACCATGCGCGCTCGGATCGAGATCGGGGGCGGGCGGAAACACCATCATGCCCAACGGGTCGATGTTCGCGCCCAAGTGTCCGCGTGCGCGGTGGGCGTGCACAAGCTTGAATACCGCGGCCTGTTTTTCCGACTGGTCGTCGGCGACCGCCTGCACCACGACGCGGACAGGATTTCTGGCCAGCTCCTCAAACGCAGCAATGACCCGGCCGTGTGGCTGATCGCCGGCCTCGCGCCCCTTCATCTCGGCGAAATAATTCTGCCACTCTGACGTGACACTGATCGGGTCGAGTAACCAGGACTCGTATAGCCCCTCAACGTAGGCTGCGTTGCCGCCGCCGAGTTGGGACGAGGCACGTAAAGCATCAATCAGGCTCACATCAACTCACTTCGCCACAAGGCAGCCGAAAAATCGAGGTGGAACAGAGGGTTGGAACCCCCCGGAGAAGGCATCAAACACGGCCTGCGAGTATAACCGCTAACTTGGCGCCTTCGCTGCCCGGATTTGTGGCGAACTGATGTAAATCGCGCGAGTGCAGCCGGTCGACTCCGCTGCTTTTCCGGCTAAACCTTGAGAATTCGTGCCGAGGTTTCCGGTTCGGCGCGCTCCCAGGCATGTTCGAATCTGTGTAGCAGCTCGCGTTGGCGCGGGCGATCGTTGATGTGCCCTTCGCCGTCGTAGCTGAGGCGATCCGGTCGACGCATCCAGCCGCCGCTGTCATTGATCAGCATCGAACCGGGGAATTCACCGGATTCGTGTTCGCGCGCGCGACGAATTTGGATGAGGCTGGAGATTCGCTGCGCGAGCGCGATCAGCCGGTGACCGCTTTGCATCGCCATGCTGATGTCATGAACCAGAATTTCCACGCTGGCAGCGCGGCCGGAAAGCGCGACACGTTTGACTGCGTCGACAAACTCTTCATTGTCATAGACCGCACTTTCAAGGTCGGCGCTTGCGATCCACAGGCGATGGCGCGCGCCGTTGGCCAGCTCAACAGCCAAACGCTGCGCGTCGCTGGCGCGCTCGAGGATGACCAGGTGCTGAGGCGAAGAGCTGCCATCGAGCCGGGCACGCATTAACCGATGCGCAATACCGGCCTCGTCGAACTCGGGTCCTTCGGACTGAAATCCGAAGCGTGCATAAAACGGGATGGCGTGGGTTTGGGCGTGCATGCTGATCGAATCGTAGCCAAGCTCGCGTGCCATGCTGATCAGCCGATCCATGATGGCCGCGCCGACGCCAGTGCCACGCGCTCGGTTGAGCACTGCCATGCGGCCAATCTTGCGTTCCGGCGTCAGGCGCCCGGTACCAATCGGCAGCCCTTTCGCGTCCAGTGCGAGCACGTGGCGCGATACCGGGTCGAACTCATCCCATTCCTCATCAAGCGGGCATTGTTGCTCGACGACAAATACCGGTTCGCGCACAGCGCGCAGCAGCTCAAAGTCGGCCGGATAACTTGCTTCGCGCAGGGAGTAAGTCTTGATAGCGTCAATGCTCATCGCCCGACTCCAAAATGACCCGCGTTGATGATCTGCAGCAACATGCCGCGGTCTGTTGTCGCAAGCCGCGCCCATGCCTTCGTATCCAATTGCCCAGGATGGCTGAGCAAATGGTACACGCGAGGTGACACGGCGAAACGGTCGCCGGCGAAGAACACGCGGTAAGTTTGCCCGCAGCGTGAAGCCGCCATGCGCGAAAATGGATGACGCGTCAGCAACGCGTTTCGCTTCAACCGCTGCAACAGGCCAGATTCGGTGAGTCGCCGCGCCGCGGGCGCTGGCGTTTGCGCATTGCGATAGCGCGACATGAACCCGCCAAACCAGTCGCCGAGCTGTTCGTCGTCTAGTGTGCGCAGCGTCGACAGAGCGGTCTTCAAGCGTTGCAGGTCGCTGGCGTCGATCAGATATGGATCGGCACGCGGCAGCAGGTCGGGATCGGTATAGCGCTGTTCCTCAGGCATTTCGCTGACCAGACTTTCCGCCAGATCCAGGATCAGCTCGCCCGACGATGGCGCGCGCATACCGAGCGAGATGGTCATGCACTCGTCGAGCGCAACGCCGTGGTGCGGAACACCGGGCGGCAGGTACAGCACATCCCCCGGCGCCAGAAGCCACTCATCCGTGGGTTCGAATTTGCTCAACAGCTTCAGCGCGACATTGTCTCGAACGCCGAGCGGCGGATTCGGGCGTCGATCAATCTGCCAGCGCCTCCGGCCGAGACCTTGCACCAGAAACACATCGTACTGGTCGACATGAGCGCCGACCGAACCGCCTGTTACGGCATAAGAAATCATGATGTCGTCGAGACGCCAGTTCGGCAGAAAACTCACGTATCGGTAAAGTGCGGCAACATCGGCGTCCCACTTGTCGACGTCTTGAATCAGCAGCGTCCAGTGGCTTTTCGGCAGTTTGTTGAATCTGTTTTCGGCGAGCGGGCCGGCTTCGACGCTCCATCGATCAGTTTTCGGACTGTGCACGATCAGTCGCGACAATGCCATTGGTTCGCAGGCCAGTCCAGCTAAGTCGTTGGGTGCAATCGGGCAGGAGAAATCGCTGCCGAAACCGCCACGGATCAGCAGCGGATGCTTCTGCCAATAGTCGCCAAGAAACTTCGCCACCGGCATGCCCAGTGGTGCGCTTGAATTCGCTTGCACCTCGATCGGTAGCAAGGCCGCGGTCGATGATGATTTTGCGCCCATCTTCAAACCGCGTGTGCCAGCGATGCAGCGAGGCCAATATAGGTTGCCGGGGTCAACTTCAACAAACGCTGCTTGGCATCTGCGGGAAGATCCAGTCCCTGGATGAAGTCATGCAGTGACTGTTGACTGATGCCCTGGCCACGGGTGAGCGCCTTGAGCTGCTCGTAAGGCTCGGGCAGGCCATGACGACGCATTACCGTCTGCACGGCTTCCGCCAGGACTTCCCAGTTGGCGTCGAGGTCCTGGTTCAGTCGCGCGCTGTTCACGCTGAGTTTAAGCAGGCCGCGGCTCAACGAATCCAGAGCGATCAGGCTGTGGCCGAAGGCGACGCCCAGTGCGCGCAGAACCGTTGAGTCAGTCAAATCGCGTTGCCAGCGTGAAATCGGCAACTTTTCACTGAAATGTCCGAGCAATGCGTTGGCGATGCCGAAATTGCCCTCGGCATTTTCGAAATCAATGGGATTGATCTTGTGCGGCATGGTCGATGAGCCGACTTCGCCGGACTTGAGTGTCTGTTTGAAGTAGCCAAGCGACACGTAGCCCCAAACGTCACGGCAGAAATCGATGAGGATGGTATTGATGCGACGCATGATGTCGCAGATTTCGGCAATGCCATCGTGCGGCTCGATCTGTGTCGTGTATGCGTTGAAGTTCAAGCCGAGTGCTTGCACAAAATGCTGGGCGAACAGTGGCCAGTCGAGCTCCGGATAGGCGACGGCATGAGCGTTGTAATTGCCCACAGCGCCATTGATCTTGCCCGGCGACTGCCACGCCGCGAGCTGGCGCAATTGCTGATCGAGTCGCACGGCAACGTTGGCAATTTCCTTGCCGAGCGTGGTCGGGCTGGCGCTTTGCCCGTGCGTGCGGGCAAGCATTGGCTGCGCAGCATGCTCGTGTGCCAGTGCTTGCAGCGCGCTGAGCATCGATTCCAGTGCCGGTTGCATGACTTCGGAACGGGCACGGCTGAGCATCAGCGCGTAGCTCAGATTGTTGATGTCTTCGCTGGTGCAGGCAAAGTGGATGAACTCGCTGTGTGCCGCCAGTTCGGGATCGTCGACAATCCGCTCCTTGAGGAAATACTCCACTGCCTTGACGTCGTGATTGGTCGTGGATTCGATCGCCTTCACGCGCTCGGCGTCGTCCATCGAAAACGTCGCCACGATGTTGCGCAGGCGACGCTGTGCAACAGCGGAGAAAATAGGCACTTCGTCAATGCGCGGCTCGTTGGACAGTGCCAGCAGCCACTCCACCTCAACGTGTAGCCGATTCTGGATCAGCCCAAATTCGCTGAAGTAGGGGCGCAGCGGGTCGGCTTTGCGCGCGTATCGCCCATCCAGCGGCGAAAGTGCAGTAAGCGGGGTTGATGGCATGAAAGACTCCAGGCAATGTGCCCAGTTTAGCTGCTCCGTCGCTGCCGGGTCAGGCGTAGCGGCGTATGCTTGGCGCCGAACGCAGAGGTCATCATGAAATCGACACGCAGCGAACGCGACAGTATGGGTGAGATGCAGGTGCCGGAAGATGCGCTATACGGCGCACAGACTGCGCGTGCGATCCAGAATTTCAGAATATCCGGCATACCGATGCCCAGGGGCTTCATCGCTGCCTTAGGCCTGCTCAAGGCGACTTGCGCTGAGGCCAATGTCGATCTGGGGGCGATGGAGCCCAGGATCGGACACGCCATTCGCGACGCGTCGCTCAAGGTTGCGCAGGGCGCATTCGACGCGCAATTTCCGATTGATGTATTCCAGACTGGCTCCGGCACCAGTTCAAACATGAATGCGAATGAGGTGATCGCGCATCTGGCTGCGGCCGCGGCCGGACGCGCGGTGCATCCCAACGATGACGTAAACATGGGGCAAAGTTCGAACGACGTCATTCCCAGTGCCATTCATGTCGCTGCCTGTCTCGCCTGTCATGAAAATCTGCTTCCAGCGCTGCGCAATTTGAAGGCCGCGATTGATCGCCGCGCGCGCGAACTTGCGCGCGTGCCCAAGACCGGGCGAACACATCTGATGGATGCGATGCCTCTGACTCTGGGGCAGGAACTTGGCGCCTGGGCGGCGCAGATCGCGGCCTGCGTTGATCGAATCGATTCGAGCCTGCAGCGACTGTGCGAGCTTGCCATCGGCGGCACTGCCGTCGGCACCGGCGTCAATGCACATCCCGAATTTGCTGCGCACGTAGTCAGCCATTTATCACAAACGACCGGTTTCAAATTCAAATCGGCAGTAAACAAGTTCGCGCACATGGCGTCGCAGGACGCCGCGGTGGAAATGTCCGGTCAGTTGCGGGTGCTGGCCTGCGCCTTGACGAAAATCGCCAACGACTTGCGCTGGATGAACTCCGGGCCGCTTGCCGGTCTCGGGGAAATCGAACTCCCGGCCCTGCAACCGGGATCGTCAATCATGCCAGGTAAGGTCAATCCGGTCATTCCCGAGTCTGTAGCCATGGTCTGCGCCCAGGTCATCGGCAACGACCTGACCATCACCGTCGCGGGTCAGAGTGGCAACTTTCAGCTCAACGTGATGCTGCCGGTGATCGCGCTGAATCTATTGCAATCGATCGAGATTCTGTCCAACGCGTCGTCCGCATTGGCCGACCAGGCGATCGCTGGATTCACCGTCAACCGGCAACGCATCGCCGAAAACCTGGCCCGTAACCCGGTGCTGATTACCGCGCTGAACAGTCAGATCGGCTATGAGCAGGGCGCGGCAATCGTGAAACAGGCTTATCGGGAAAAGCGGGCTGTCATCGACGTGGCGCGCGAAGTCACCGGTCTTGCGGAAGCGGTGTTGCAACGCG
>JANMSL010000479.1:0-2590 GCA_031389245.1 Lysobacterales bacterium
CGAGGAACGCGGTACGCCATTGTTCACTACGCAACTGCTGTCGCAGCTGATCCGTTTCTATGGCGACTCGCTGCAAGGGTTCATGGGCAGCTATCTGGAACGCAGTCTGCAGGCGTTCGTAGAGCAGCAACAAACCTTTCGCCAGCAGATGGACAGCATGCTGGGCCAGACTCCTTGGACCGTGCTCAACGAAATGACCGAGCGCAACATGGAAGTGTGGAAGACCATGCAGTCAAAAGTGCTCAATCCGCTCGGCAAGCCCGGCGGTACCGGCGAAAAAAAGCGCTGAGATCCACAAGCGCTCACCGCAGGCAACGGGCGAGGTTTTACCCGCATCCGCCAGAACGCATTGCAGCAAGCAAAAACCCCGCGTTATGATGCCCGTTCTATTTTGCGGCGCAGCATTGCTGTGCCTTTTCCACTAAGGGCTTCGGGGGAGAATATGTCGCAACGCATCGCAATCGTTACTGGCGGTATCGGGGGACTTGGCACCGCCATTTGCAAGCGTCTTGCCGACAGTGGGCGTCGGGTCATCGCGGCTGACCTGGGCACACGCCTTGAGCGCGTCGCCGAGTTCGCCAGCGAGACTGCCGGCTACGGCGAGCGCATTCGATTTGCTCCGGTAAACGTCGCGGAATTCGAGGACTGCGCACGGCTGATTGCCGAGGTCGAGCAGACCGGTCCGGTCGATATTCTGGTGAATGCGGCGGGCATCACCCGTGACATGTCGCTGCGAAAAATGAGCCTGCAGCAGTGGCACGATGTGCTGCACGTGAATCTCGATGGTGTGTTCAACATGTGTCGGCATGTCGTGGAAGGAATGTGCGATCGCGGTTTTGGACGCGTGGTCAACATCTCGTCGATCAACGGCCAGACTGGTCAGTTCGGCCAGACCAATTACTCTGCCTCCAAGGCCGGCCTGCATGGCTTCACCATGGCCATGGCGCGCGAGGTGGCGCGCAAGGGCGTCACCGTCAACAGCCTATCGCCGGGTTACTGCCGCACCGCCTTGGTCGAATCCATTCCAGAAGCGATCCGGACCCAGATCATCAGTCAGATTCCGGTCGGGCGCATCGGCGAACCGCACGAGATAGCGCGCGCCGTGGATTTCCTCAGCGCCGACGATGCCGGCTTCATCACCGGGGTCAATCTGCCAGTGAACGGCGGCGGTTTCATCAGTTTCTGACGCCGCCGGCGGCACTCACTCGCCGCTCAATCACGGCCGCGTCAGCAACTCAAACAGTACCGCCTCCACCTGCCTTGGCTTGCTGAACAGAAAACCTTGACCCTGGGTGCAGCCAAGGGACAACAGGGTTTGACACTGGTGCTCGGTTTCAATGCCTTCGGCAATCACTTCGACGCCCAACGACTGGGCAAGCGAGAGCACCGCCTCAACCACTGCCTGCGAATTCCCGGCAGGATCGGTTAGGCCGGATACAAAAGAGCGATCGATTTTCAGTGCGTGCATCGGAAACTGATGCAGATAGCTCAGCGACGAGTAGCCGGTGCCAAAGTCATCGAGCAAGGCCACCAGTCCCAGGGCACGCAGCTCTTCGAGCATGCGCCGCGCTTCCGCAGGATTTTCCAGCAGCGAGCCTTCGGTGACTTCAAGCCGCAGGCGATCGGTCGAGACGCCGTGGCGCTCGACCATTTCGATCAGGCGCGTGGGCAGATCGCGGTCGCGAAAATGTCGCGGCGAAAGATTGACGCTGACGTAGAGATCATCCGGAAACCCGATCAGATCAGCGCAGACACGCTCATAGATCTCCATGTCGATCTGCTCTGAAAGTCCAATCTCCTGCGCGACATCGAGAAACTCACCCGGGCTCATCCAACCACGCTGTGGGTGCCGCCAGCGCAGCAGCGCTTCATAACCCTGCACGCCACCATCGCGGAGATCCACGATGGCCTGATAAAACGGTACAAACTCGCTCTGCCCCAGTGCCCGCCGCAGCTCACCCTCCAGGTCGAGCAGGCGGAGCGCCTTCTCATGCAGGGTCTCGTCGAACACTTCGTAGCGTTTGCGTCCCTTGGATTTAGCCAGATACATGGCGGCATCGGCGTCGCGCAGCAGGTCATCGGGCAGCTTGTAGCGAGTGTGGCTAAGTGCGACGCCAATGCTGGTCGAAGTGAACAACTCCTTGCCCTGGGCGTGCACCGGCTGACTCATGGCATGAATCAGTCGATTGGCCACGATTGCCACATCCGCCAACGTATGCACGCCGGGCAATAACACGGCAAATTCGTCGCCTCCAAGGCGGGCAATGGTGTCGACCTCGCGCAATGAAGCGACGATGCGCCGACTGACCTCGATCAACAGGTCATCGCCAACCGCATGTCCCATACTGTCATTGATCACCTTGAATCGGTCCAGATCCAGGTACAGCACGGCGAAGGTCTGCGTGTTGTCGCGGCGATATCGCGCCAGCGCGTTCTCCAGCCGATCGCGCATCAGCACGCGATTGGGTAAGCCGGTAAGCGCATCGTGCAGGGCATCGTGCTTGAGCCGGTTTTCGATCAGTTCACGCTCTTAGCCTGGCGACGCAGCTCCGCGTTGGCCTCGGCAAGGAGCTTGGTGCGCTCAATGACA
>JANMSL010000492.1:0-14193 GCA_031389245.1 Lysobacterales bacterium
CATTGCCAGCGCGAACCGCCGAACATCAGGATGCGGTCTAGCGAAGGCAGGTACTCGATGTTGGAATAAGTGTGGCGCGAAACCGGGCGGCCATCGGCGTACATCGACTGGTTACCGGCCAGGCAACCATCGCGCACCGGAAAACTTGGCTCATTCACCCGCGACATCTGCACGCTGTTGAGGTCCAGCATGTACACCTCGTTGCCAGCGTAGTCCGCGTGCCCGCCACCGAGGATGTACAGGCGATTGTGTACCGCATCCAGCACCGCGCCGCCCCAGGCGTTGGTCACGGCACTGCAGCTCCCATACTCGAAGGTGAGTATCGACGGGCACAGCGGCCGGATCCGCGTATTGGCCAGTTCATGCCAGCCAAGCGTACTCGGGATGGTCTGCGCTACGCCAGAAATCGGCAGCAGGCTGGCGCAGACCCAAGCGGCGACACGCACACAACCAGAAGCAAACGAGTGATTCATGAACATCAATCGCCTGAGCGCAATGCGGTTCGACAGTCCAGCAGATGGAGTGTCGAACGAACGTGCTCTGCCTCGCGATTCTGGCGTGTCGTTAGGCGTCAGGGACGGTAGCCGAGGGTGCGATCCGCGCTGCGTCGCGTTTATCTCGGCGTTGCGGTGTGTTTATCGCGCCCGGGTGCGCTCCTAAGCGAACGGGTCTTTGAGGACGATGGTGTCCAGACGGTCGGCACCGGTGGCGACGATGGCGAGTGGACAGCCGGAAAGTTCTTCGACCGAACGCAGGTATGCGCGCGCGGCCGGTGGCAATTTGCTGAACTCGCGGATGCCGCTGGTGGGTTCATCCCAACCGGGGAATTCGAGGTACACGGGCTTGACTTCATCCCAGCCGGCGGCATCGAGCGGTGCCAGTTCGCGGCGCTTGCCGCGATATTCGTAGGCGATGCAGACCTTGATGCTGGGCAGACCATCGAGTACGTCGAGCTTGGTGATCGCCAGGCCGGAGATGCCATTGATCTGCACCGCGCGCTTGAGCGCCACCATGTCGATCCAGCCGCAGCGCCGTGGACGCCCGGTGGTTGCACCAAACTCGTTGCCACGCTTGCGCAGGTTCTCGCCCATCTCATCGTTGAGCTCGGTCGGAAACGGGCCGCCGCCGACACGCGTGGCGTAGGCCTTGGCAATGCCGAGTACGTAGTCGATGGCATCTGCACCGACACCGGTGCCAGCGAGTGCGCCGCCGACCGTGGTGTTGCTGGAGGTGACATACGGATAGGTGCCGTGATCGATATCGAGCAACGAACCCTGGGCGCCTTCGAACAGGATTTTCTCACCGCGACGACGGGCCTCATAGAGCAGCGTGCTGACATCGGCGACCATCGGCTTGACGTAGTCGGCAAATGCCAACGCCTCGTCGAGAATTTTTTGATAGTCGACGGTATCGGCCTTGAGCCACTGCGCCAGTACGAAGTTGTGATAGTCGACCGCAGCGCGTACTTTTTCCGCAAGCTGTGTCGGATAGGAAAGGTCAGCGACGCGGATGCCACGACGCGCGACTTTGTCCTCGTACGCTGGCCCGATGCCGCGACCCGTGGTGCCGATCGCCTTTGCACCCGAGGCTTTTTCGCGCGCCTGATCGACCGCTACGTGATACGGCATGATCAGCGGTGCAGCCGGGCTGATTTTCAGCCGCGAGCGCACGTCCACGCCATTGGCCTCAAGCTCACCGATTTCCTTGATCAATGCTGCGGGCGACAGCACCACGCCATTACCGATCAGACACAGCGCATCCGGGCGCAGGATGCCCGATGGAATAAGGTGCAATACGGTTTTCTTGCCGTTGATTACCAACGTGTGTCCGGCATTGTGGCCGCCCTGAAAGCGCACCACGGCGCCGACTCCTTCGGTCAACAGATCAACGATCTTGCCTTTGCCTTCGTCGCCCCATTGCGCGCCGAGAATCACTACTGACTTGCCCATTGCAGATCACTCCAAGCTATGAATTCGGTGGCACACGCCGGGGCGAAAGCTGCGTTGCGATGTTTTCGCACGCGGGCGCGACGCGCCGAAGGCACGCCACAGCCGGAATCTTTCGCCGGGAGTTTAACGTGAAAGAACCGGCACAGACGGAAGTTCCCAACCCTTACCGATGTTCGAGGAGCGTTGCGAAGGGGCTAGCAGACTGCCATGGACTTTTTCATGCGGCGGAGTTGTGCTTCCCGCTGCATGAAAGCTAACCCTTGACCAGCTTCAAGCAGACCAGACCGACCAACATCGCGATGATTCCACCGATGCGCAGCCGTTTCGGATCGACCGATGCCAGCTCAAGCATCACGCGCTGCCATGACACCGGTATTGCAGCCAGGAGCAGGCCTTCAATGACCAGGATCAAGCAACCGGCAACCCAGATTTCATCGGACATGCCGGTACATCCAGCGCCTGACTACTTCTTTCCCGCTTCGCCGAAATACTGGAAGAACTCGGACTTGGGATCGAGCACCAGCACCGAATCGTTTTTCGAAAACGCGGCGCGATAAGCCTCAAGACTGCGATAAAAACCGTAGAACTCGGCGTCGCGCTCATAGGCACCAGCATAGATCGCAGCGGATTCGGCATCGCCTTCACCGCGCAGCAACTGGGCATCGCGATCGGCCTCGGCCAGCACCACTTGCTGGTTCTGATCAGCGGTGGCGCGGATCTGCTCGGAAGCCTCGATACCTTTGGAACGCAGGTCATTGGCGACGCGCTCGCGCTCGGTCGACATGCGATCGAACACTTGCTGGCTGACCTGGTCCGGCAGGGCAATGCTCATGATGCGTAGATCCACCACTTCGATGCCCAGCTCACCCACGGTCTTGTTCAAGGTGACGCGCATCGCGTCCATCAAGGTGGAACGCTGATCGGCAACGACCTGCTTCAGTTCCATGGCAATGATCTCGCGGCCGAGCACGTCACGCGCGGTGTTTTCCAGTCGACTCTCGGCCAGGCTCTCGTCACCACTGGAGGCGGTCCAGAATTTGGCCGCGTCGTTGATTTTCCACTTGATGTAGAAATCCACCAGCACGTCTTTCTTCTCGGACGTGAGGTAACGCTGCGGTTCGCGATTGAGGGTGATGATACGGCGCTCGAACTTGCGCACGCTCTGCACACCCGGCAACTTGAAGTGCAGGCCGGGCTGGTAGTTGGAATTTTTCACGGCGCCGAACTGCAGCAGTACCGCATGCTCACCTTCGCGCACGATGAACAGGCTGTTCACTGCGAGCAGAAACAGAACCAGGATGCCGATCAACAGAATATTTTTCATTGGCGCGGCTCCCGGGTTCCACGCAGCGGGTCTTCATTGAGGTCGCGGCTGCTTGCCCGTTCGACGCCAGGCGTCGACGTCGCGCGCGCACTCGGCACGCTGTTCACGGCTGGCGGCGGCAGCGCTGGCGCAACACCGGCATTTTGCAGCAGCTTGTCCAACGGCAGGTACATCATGCTGTTGTTGCCTTCCTTGACGTCGACCATCACTTTGGGATTTTTCGACAGCACATCCTGCATGGTTTCCAGCAGCAGGCGCTTGCGGGTCACCACCGGTGCTTTTTGATATTGAGCGAGCAGCAGTTCGAAGCGCTTGGCATCACCGGTCGCCTTGGCGATGGCGGCCTGTTTGGCGCCTTCAGCCTCGGTGCGGATGCGCGCGGCTCGACCACGTGCCTCGGGCACGATCTTGCTTGCATAGGCCTCGGCCTGATTTTTGTAGCGCTGGTTGTCTTCACGCGCGGCAATGGCGTCGTCGAATGCGGCCTGCACTTTCTCCGGCGGGCGCAGGTTCTGGAAATTCAGCCCGGTGACCACAATCCCGGTGTTGTAGCGGTTGAGCAGAAGCTGCAGTTCCTTGGTGGCACTGGCCGCCATCGCGGTGCGCTCCTCGGACAGAATCTCGTTCATGGTGTTGGCGCCCACCACTTGACGCACCGCGCTCTCGGATGCGCTCTCGATGGTTTCCTCCGGCTTGCGCACGCCAAACAACCACTTCTCGGGGTCGGCGGCGCGAAACTGGACGTTGAAATCGATGTCGAGCAAATTCTCATCGCTGGTCAGGATGCGCACGCGCTGAGCGGAGTAGCTCTTCACCTGCGCGGTTTCAACCACCAGCACTTCTTCGATCGGTCGCGGCCATTTGAGATTGAGGCCGGCGCCCATGATGCGATGCACCTTGCCGAAACGCAGCACGACGCCGCGCGTCGATTCGTTGATCTGCTTGAACGAGTCAAACAGTCCGACCAATACCACCAGTCCGACCACGACCAGCAGGATCAATCCGACTCCCGACCCACCACCGCCAGTGAACAAGCGCCCGAAGCGTTCTTTCAGCTGCTTGACCGTTTCCTCCAGATCCGGTTGTTCACCGTCCTGCCAGGGGTCACGCTTCTTGTTGTTTCCAGGCTCGTTCCAGGCCATTTCCGTTCCATTAGGTCGCAGGCGACCGAAAGTAGTCAAAGCGCCGCGCATTGTAGGTAGCGGCTTGCGGGTGGGCAAATCAAAATCGTTGAGAAGCGGCCAAGCGGGGGCGGCGGATCAGCTCCCACAGTTGGCTATCTGGTGTCGACCTCGGCAAAACTCAAGCGCTGACGCAGCCATTCGCCGTCGCCATCGGGTAATCCGAACAGCGGCGACAGGCGGTTTTTGGGTGCATCGATGTCCAGATGCCAGCCGCCATCGTCCATGGACTCCTGCTGTACAACACCGGCAGCGAACAGACGCGCGCGCAGACGCCCGGCGCTCATTGGAAGGTGCAGGCTGCCGTGCCAACGCTCGTCGCTGAGCACATCGCCGATGGTTGCACGCAGCAGGTCGATGCCGATATTGCCGGCGGCGCTGACCCAGACGCGCTCGGTGCGGCCGGCATCGATGCGCTCACGGCGTGCACCCGAGCCTTCAATCAGGTCGATTTTGTTGTACACCATCACCTGCGGCACATCCCCGGCGCCGATCTCGGTCAATACTTCGTTCACTTGATCAATGCGCTGGTCACGGTCCGGATCAGCGGCGTCCACCACATGCAGCAACAGGTCGGCATCGCGCACTTCGGACAGTGTCGAACGGAATGCGGCCACCAGATCATGCGGCAGGTCGCGCACAAAACCGACCGTGTCGGCCAGGATCGCCGGGCCACTGCTCAGCTGGTCGAGCTTGCGCAGTGTCGGATCCAGTGTGGCGAACAGCTGGTCCGCCACATAAACGCCGGCCCCGGTGATTGCATTGAACAAGGTGGATTTGCCGGCATTGGTGTAGCCCACCAGGGTGACCACCGGCAGCTGTCCGCGCTCGCGACGCCGGCGCGACTGGTTGCGCTGCAAACCCACTTTCTCCAGCCGCACTTCCAAAGCTTTGACGCGATCGGCCAACATGCGCCGATCCAGTTCCAGCTGGGTTTCACCCGGGCCGCGCAGGCCGATGGAGCCGCCGCGTTGCCGCTCCAAATGCGTCCAGCCGCGTACCAGGCGCGTCGCCAGATGCTTGAGCTGCGCCAATTCGACCTGCAGCTTGCCTTCGTGGGTACGGGCACGCTGCGCGAAAATATCCAGAATCAAGCCGGTGCGATCCACCACGCGGCACTTGAGCTCGGCTTCGAGATTGCGCTCCTGGACTGGGCTCAATGAACGATTGACCAGGATCAGGTCGGCACCGAGTTCGGCACGCAGCGCAGCCAGCTCTTCTACTTTGCCAGTGCCGAGATAGAACCGCGGATTTGGGCGATCTACACGCGCATTGAGCGTGCCCAGCACCTGGGCGCCAGCGGAACGCGCCAACTCGGTGAATTCGGCCAGCTCATCGCTGGCGTCTGCACCCGGGGCGTGTGGCTGCACCAGCAACGCCAGCTCACCACCTTTGGATCGATTGAAGAAGTCCAAGTGCGATCAGCTTTCCGGGAGGTCGTCGGCGTGGTCGTTGCCGTGCGTGCCGCCATCGACACGCACATTGCGCGCCGGAACTACCGTGGAAATCGCATGCTTGTAGACCATCTGACTGACGGTATTGCGCAGCAGCACGACGAATTGATCGAACGATTCCACTGTGCCTTGCAGCTTGATGCCATTGACCAGGTAGATGGAAACCGGAATCCGCTCGCGACGCAGGGCGTTCAGGAACGGGTCTTGCAGGGATTGGCCTTTGCTCATTTTTCTTCTCCTTTCAGCGAAACTTTGCAGCACAACCAGCTCAAAAGTAAAACATGCGCCTGCAAGCAGCATGTTTCGCTCAAACGACCTGCGCAAATACGCCTGATGCGGCAACTGCCGACAATCGGTCGAGTCGAAGTGTACCTTTGAATGGAGCCAATTCCGCGTGAATCAAGCGCTGTCATCGGCACATTGGCCCAATTCATCGGCGGTTCGTGACTTTCGACACAGTCACGCCACGGGGGTGACGACTTGCCCTTGCCTGAAGTGCATTGCTGCGCTGCTTGGCGTGGTGTTTGCAATCGTTGATCAAGCGCGCACAGCAGTGGCGCAAGCCCGGCGTTACATTGCGCAAAATGCACTAATCAGTCGCAACGCATCGGCGCGCGTGGCAGCGTCTCCAGGGTCACGCCAGAACGCATCCAATTCGGCGCGCAACCAGGTAATTTGACGCTTGGCGAGCTGGCGCGTCGCAAATACTCCGCGATCGAACAGTTCGCGCCGGTCGAACGCGCCTTGAAGATGCTGCCAGGTCTGGCGATAGCCGACCGCACGCATGGACGGTAGTTCCGCGTGCATGCCCGGTTGCGCCATCAAACCGCGGACTTCGTCACACAATCCAGCTTGCAGCATCAGCGCGAAACGCGCCTCGATGCGCTGATGCAGGACCGCCCGGTCGGGCGGGCAGGCAGCGATCTTGAGGACGCGAAACCCAAACTGGCTGTGGCGGCGTCCCTGCTGTTCGCTCAGTGGCCGACCGGTGAGTTCAATGACTTCCAGCGCGCGTTGAATGCGTTGCGGGTCATTCGGGTGGATGCGTGCCGCCGCCAGCGGGTCGCACGCTTGCAGACGCTCATGCATGGCCAGCCAGCCCAGTTTCCGTGCCTCAGCTTCGAGACGATTGCGCACTACGGGATCTGCCTCGGGCAGATCCGACAACCCATGTTGCAACGCACGGAAGTACATGCTGGTGCCACCAATCAGCAGCGGTATACGGCCGGCTGCACGTATCTCATGCATCGCGCGCAGTGCATCGCGACAGAAATCGGCAGCCGAATAGGCCTGGGTCGGCGCACACAAGTCGATCAATCGATGCGGCGCCAGGCGCAACGTCTCGGCATCGGGCTTGGCGGTGCCGATGTCCATGCCGCGATAAACCAGAGCGGAATCGACACTGACGATTTCCACCGGCCAACGCTGCACCAGCTCAACCGCAAACGCGGTTTTGCCCGAAGCAGTTGGCCCCATCAGAAAGATTGCGGGTGGACGTTGGTCGTGCATTTGGTTGCGGATGGCGGATGGCGGGTCGCAGTTTACGCGAGCGCCTGGCGTGAAATACGCCGCACGTCGCCGTGCTTTGTCCCCTCCCCGATGCTCCGAAGCGTATGGGACGGGGTCAGGGAACATCCATGGCGCGCACAAATCGCGCCTGCGCCGCACGTATAATCGCTCCTACTCAGGGAGAACCTCATGCCGCAGATGATCAAAGCGCTGGTCAAGCGCGAAGCCACCAAGGGCATCTGGATGGAACAGGTGCCAATGCCCGAGATCGGCCCCAACGACGTGTTGATCAAGCTGGAGAAGACCGCGATCTGCGGCACTGATCTGCACATCTACAAGTGGGACGAATGGAGCCAGCGTACGATCAAGCCGGGCTTGGTGATCGGTCACGAATTCGTCGGCCGAATTGTCGACATGGGCAATGGTGTACGCGGTTACAACGTCGGTGAGCGCGTATCGGCAGAAGGCCATATTGTCTGCGGCGTGTGCCGCAATTGCCGCGCGGGTCGCCAGCATCTATGCCCCAAGACCATCGGCATCGGCGTCAACCGCAATGGCGCGTTTGCCGAGTACATCGCGATGCCGGCCAGCAATCTATGGCCGATTCCGGATCAGATTCCATCCGAGCTGGCCGCGTTCTTCGATCCCTACGGCAATGCCGCGCATTGTGCGCTGGAGTTCGATCTGATCGGTGAAGATGTGTTGATCACCGGCGCCGGTCCGATCGGCATCATCGCCGCCGGTATCTGCAAACACGTAGGTGCACGCAATGTGGTGGTGACCGACGTCAACGACTACCGGCTCAAACTCGCTGCAGACATGGGCGCAACGCGTGTCGTCAACGTCTCCAAGCAATCGGTCAGGGACGTGATGAAAGACCTGCACATGGAGGGCTTCGATGTCGGGCTGGAGATGAGCGGCAACACGCACGCTTTCAACGACATGCTCGACTGCATGTACCACGGCGGCAAGATCGCACTGCTGGGCATCCTGCCCAACGGCGCTGGAATCGACTGGGACAAGGTCATCTTCAAAGGCCTGGTCTTGCACGGCATGTACGGCCGTCGCATGTACGAGACCTGGTACAAAATGACGCAGATGCTGCTCACCGGCTTCCCGCTGCAAAAAGTACTCACCCACCAGATTCACATCGACGATTTCCAGAAAGGCTTCGATCTGATGGAAGCGGGCAATTGCGGCAAAGTGGTGTGCAGCTGGAATTGAATCACTTCTGCACGAGATGTATTCAGCGCAAGCCTGCCACTTCTCGCCCCTGACTCAGGCAGCCGGTCATCAATTTAGCATTCCATCAACTTGTTCCGAGATTCAGTTGTTCGCGGTTTCGTTGGCCCGTGCCGCCACCGCAGGCCTGTGCGACCAGGCTCGCCAACGGCGCTCCTGGACAACGATAGTGACCAGGTAGATCACCACAATCGCTGCCGGAATCGCCACGTAGCGCAGCTCGGGCAGCGCATACCAGAGCGCCAGCACCACCAGCGTGCGGGCGATGGCATGGAAGTAGCCAATCCAATGCCGGACCACCCACGAATACACCATCCACATGGCGCCGGTGAGGATGCCCACGCCCAAAGGCATCGCGGTGGGATCGGCAATGCCGAAAGGAATGACGATGGCGTAGACGAGCAGCGCCTGCCCCATTGCGACGAAGAAAAGATTCTGGAAGACGTTACTCGGTTTGCTCTTGTCGAGGAAATCCTCGCCGGTCAGCTTTGACAGACCCATTCCGAGGTAAGCGATCATTCCCGTCGCAATCACCAACACCCAAAGCATGGTTGTGGTCGGTAGAAAACATCCTGCAACACCCACGCCCGCCCAAACCAGTGTGCCCGCCAGTGGCATAGCCAGCCCACGGGCCCGCGCAAACTCCTCGCGCTGCACTTCGAGCGGGCGCTCGCTGCCATCTGCCTTGATTGCTTGCCCGCGGGCGAGCTCTTGGATCTGCATCAAGTCCTCCTCTTTCGTTCGTTGATGAGGATACTTTGGTTTGTTTGCAGACCCATGCACGCGCGTAAGCAATTTCGAGTGACGCCTGTCAGATTTTCTTGTCATGAGACCCACGCCAGGCGTCCAGCGCGCACTGTGGGTGTTGCCGCTGAGGGTGATGACAATCGTCTCGCCGGTCTCGATCACCCGGTCAGCAAGCTCGAACAGGCGTTGACGCAATTCGGTGATTCCATGGGGGACTCTACGCGCTTGCAACTTGTACGTTCAGAACGTTCGCCGCGCTCGCTTGTCAACTGACGAGCGCGCTGGGCCGCCAGGCAGCTATTCAAAGCCATCGCTGAACAACACTCCGAACTGCCCGCCGCCAACCGTGGTGTCGCAGATACCGTCACCGTCGTACTCCACCGCTCCAATGTCCAACAGCCCGTCATTGCGCAGGTTGGCGCAGAAGTCTTCGGTCACCAGCGGCGCCGCAACGCCAAGATTGACGATCGCGCTGCCATCCAGCAAACGGAAATTGGCCAGTGCCGGCGCTTGAAACCACGCCGTGAACGAAGCCAGCGGCACTTGCGTGAGGTTGCCAGCGCTGGTGTGGGTACCGCCGTCGCGATTGCGGATCTGCCCGTCCATCAAGTTGTTGCGCAGGTCCGCGACCGAGGTCGCGTAACGCACGTCGATGCCAGTGGTGTTGTACAAGGTATTGTGCTGAATTCGGGAGTTTGCTGCTGCGTTCAAATAGATGCCGACATCTGCCGGGCAGTTGACGATCACGTTGTTGCGCATGATGCCGTTCTGATGCTCGGGCGTGCAGCTAGCGTCCTCGCAGATCGACCCGGGGCTGGTGCCGCCACCGCCAAACGACAATCCCAGGCGCACGCCGCCGCTGAACTGGCGTTCGCAAATAACCAGATTGCGTTCAAAAATTCCGTCGCGCGAGTTTCCCTTGAGAAAGGCAGCGTAGCTGACGGTATTGCCGCCGCCCTTTTCAAAGTCGTAGATGCTGTTCGCGCGTACGATCCAGCGGCGACCACCGACCACGTCGATTTTGGTTACCGGCAACGACGTATTACGCGCACGTGTGTCGAAAAAACTGTTGCGCTCGATGAGCACATCGTCGGGAAATACAAAAGCCGGCCCGACGGTGTCACCATTGCTCTTGATCTGGGCATTGAAGTCACGCACCCGGTTGTCGCGGATCACGGTGAAATCGGCAGCACCGAAGATGTGAAATGCGTGCTCGCAATTGCTGTCGACGGCACAGACACCTTCGATGTCCAGCCCCTCGAAACGCCAATACGGCTCGCTGACCTTGAACCCTTCCAGGGCATCGAAGCGGATCAATGCCGTCCGCGGCGTGGCGGCGCGCACCACGATCGGCGCACCTGGCGTAGCTGCCGTATCGCACAACAGATTTCCGACAATGTTGTAGGTGCCCGGCGCCAAGACGATTTCGTGGCCCGGGACAGCGGCGTTTATCGCGTTGCGCAAAGCGGTGGCGTCCGCTACCGGCACGATCTGCGCCTGGGCCGGTGTCGCTGTCAGAGACGCAACCACAACCAAGACAAGCGCTGCGACGTTGGTGCGGATGAAAGCGACTTGGACATCCATGAGCTGCACCTGGCTAGCCGGGATGCGGCAAGTGTAGCGCCTGCTATTTGCGACCGATGCGGTTCACTGCGTTCACCACATCCTACCTCGGCTGTGCGACTAACCGGGGCAAACCGCGCTCACCGCGTCCTATCGCACATACGGTCGAGTCCCGGCGCACCTATACTGACACCGTTGCATTGGGGCAACTTTTGGGGCAAGCCGCATGAACTTCAATCGCTCGAATGAGACTATGCCGAAGAACCGCGAAGCCAAATTGCGCGCATGGATGACGCTCGGCTGCAGCTTGATGATCGGGCTTTGTGCTCAGCTGGCCATGGCCCAGGACTCTGACACAGAGGACGAACAGTGGTCGGCCGAGGAGGCCGAACTTCCGATCGAGCAGGACGACGCGCTTTCGGGCGATCAATTCGAGTATTCCGAGCCACCGCTTGCCGAAAATGACACGGTCGTCGAGGCGCTGCCCGCAGCCGAAGCAGAACCCCTGATCGAAGTCGCACCGGCCGCCTCGATTGCCGTGCGCGAAGCCGCGCCGCCGACCCCCAATGCCAACGGCATGTATGCCGCGGCCGACTTGATTAGCGCCGCCATGCTGAGCGGACCGGGATTCACCGTTGCCCCCGATGTCGAAGTGCGCGGATACATGCTGGTTTTCACCCTGCAGACGCGCTTTGGCGACATCACCGCTGAAAGCAAAGATCTGCTGCCGATTCGTATTGATGAAGTCGCGGCCATCGAGCGCCTGGAAAGCACCGGGCTGACTTCAGCCGCCGGAAAGCAGGCGAAACGTCGCTCAAAGCAGGTATGGACTGGGCTCAAGCGCATCTTCACCAAACCCAAGGAAACCGTCACAGGAATCCCACAAGGCGTTGCACGCATGGTGAAAGAGCGTGCGAAAAAACTTGGCCGGCAGGCCACCAAGCTTTATGACAAATCGCGCGACGAAATCGCTGAAGACGAAAACGAGCCCGAGCCGACCGGTCCGTTCACCGCTGCGCGAGCACCGGAGCCCGAGCCGGTTCCCAACGCGTCCAAAGCCGGCACTGAAGCCCGGAAGGCCGGCCGGCGGCTGATCAAATCTGAACTTGGCTTCTCGGGAACGCGACGCTTCATCGCGCGTGAAGTCGGCGTCGACCCGTACTCTCGCAACCCGGTGCTGAATGAAAAGTTGGATGCGCTCGCTTGGTCGGCAACTGGCAGCGATGCCGGTTTCAATCTGGTGATGGGCGCGCTTGGTGCGGCGACGGCGGGTGTATTGCCCCGATTGTTGCAAATCGACCGTGCCGTTTGGGAAGAGTCGGCGGAGAATCTCGGCGAGCGCAATCGCGTTCGTCTCAATGAGTTGGGATGCACACACGGTTTGACGCGACGTTTTGTGCGCAACGGCGCGTTCACGCCAACTTTGCAAACCGAACTGGTCAGCGCGCTGACCGTGCTCAAACTGCCAAAGGGCTGCGACGATGTGCTGTCCATGGCGATCGAAGCCCAGGGTGAGGTCGAAGCACGCTTCGTAACCAACTCGCTACGCCTGCTGTTGACCGCGCCCCTGCCCGGGCGTGTGGGCTATAGCGCCGGTGAATGCGAGATCGAAGCCTTGGGCGGCGGCTTGGGTGCACTTTGCCTGGGCGAGTTACTGGTGCCAGTGCCGGTTGATGCGCTGATCTGGGACGAAGACATGGCTTCGTTTCTCCAGGCAGAAAACGTGCGCGACGCAGGTGCGCGCACCATCCTGCTGACCGGCTTTGCAGACCGCGAGGCACGCACGCGACTGACCGACCGCGGATTCGCCATTGTCGAGCGTGCACCGTTGAACTGATCCTTAGTTGTGGGAGCGGGGTAAGCCGCGATTGCGCCGGCCGCGGCAGCGTTGAGCAAATCGCGGCTCACGCCGCTCCCACTACAAGCAAACCCTTGATGGGCAATCGCGACTGAAGTCGCTCCTACAATAGCCAGAACTTCATCCGGAACCGCCATGGCCTATCCCGCTCAGAATCGCTACGCCGCCGAACTCAAGCAGATCGAAAACGATGGCCTGCTCAAGCGCGAACGCATCATCGCCTCGCCGCAATCTGCCGAGATCACGCTCAGTGATGGTCGCAAGGTGCTGAATTTTTGCGCCAACAATTATCTCGGGCTCGCCGATCATCCGGATGTCATCCAGGCTGCCAAGAACGCGCTCGATTCGCACGGCTTCGGTATGGCCAGCGTGCGATTCATTTGCGGCACGCAGGATCTGCACAAACAGCTCGAGCAAAAGATTGCGGAATTTTTCGGCACCGAGGATACGATCCTTTACGCCGCCTGCTTCGATGCCAACGGTGGGCTGTTTGAACCGCTCCTTGGCGAAGAAGATGCAATCATTTCCGATGCACTCAATCATGCCTCCATCATCGATGGCGTACGCCTGTGCAAAGCCAAACGATTTCGCTACGCCAACAGCGATATGGCTGACCTGGAAGTGCAACTGAAGGCCGCGGATGCGGCCGGTTGTCGCACCAAGATGATCACCTCCGATGGCGTGTTCAGCATGGATGGCTTCATCGCACCGCTGGATCGACTGACGGAACTCGCGCAGCGCTACGGTGCCTTGGTGCATATCGACGAGTGTCATGCCACCGGTTTTCTGGGCGCAACCGGCCGCGGTTCGGCCGAGGTCAACGGCGTAATGGATCGCATTGATGTCTTTACTGGCACGCTGGGTAAGGCGCTCGGTGGCGCACTCGGTGGATTCACCACCGGGCGGCGCGAGATCATCGAATTGTTGCGCCAGCGTTCACGGCCGTATTTATTTTCCAACTCACTGCCGCCGCCGGTGGTGGCGGCCAGTATCAAAGTATTCGACATGCTGGCCAGCGCCTCGGATCTGCGCCAGCAACTGCAACAGAACACCGCCTATTTTCGCCAGCGCATGCAGCAGGCGGGTTTCGAACTCAAACCGGGCGTGCATCCGATCGTGCCGGTGATGCTGCACGACGCGCCATTGGCGCAGCGCTTCGCTGCCCAGTTACTGGAAGAAGGCATCTACGCGGTGGGGTTCTTCTTTCCGGTTGTACCCAAGGGACAGGCGCGTATCCGCACGCAGATGAGCGCGGCGCACACGCGCGAACATCTGGATCGCGCGATCGATGCGTTTATCCGGGTGGGCAAGCAGCTTGGCGTGATTGCCTGAAGGTGCGAGCGGCTGACAGTTTCCAGGGTCCGAC
>JANMSL010000510.1:0-3687 GCA_031389245.1 Lysobacterales bacterium
CTCGCCAACGCCTGGCGCAGCTGGCGCACGGCCGGCTGGTCCAACGCATCCTTCAAGCAGACAAGGAAATAATCCTCGGCCACCAGCGGGATGAAATCCATCCAGCGTATTCGATGCGTAGGGGGCGGGCCATGGAGGCAGCTTAGGCTGAGGAAAATTATGTGTCAATACAAGACCTGACCCCTTATTTCTTATTTCAGAGACCCCTTATTTCCCTGGACGGAACGATGGCAACCTAAGAGTGATTGGCGCTGGCATAAACCAGCAAAGGCCGTGGCGCGGTTGCCGTGGCTCAAGCCAGAATGGTCGAGTGCATGGATGCACGAGGTAGGGCAATGCCGGGAGCAATTGCCGAGACTGATGCGGCGTTGCTCCGCATCGCTTTGATCGCTGTGGCGCGACAGCCTGGACTCGATGCAACAAACTCCGCGCCGTGCGGCGCACGGCACGGGCGACTATTGTTCAAGCTCGCTTCGCTTGACACCGGCGGCTAAATGGTGACCCCTTATTCTTTTGGTTCCCGGCAATCTCGTAGACAAACCAACCGGTATTCACGGTTGCAACCATTTGATGCGCCTTGTTGTCCCAGGCGCGAATCGAACCAGCGCCGGAATTGAGCGAGTAATCGAGCAATAGGGTCGAGTCTTGTATTGACGCATCACCTTGCCGCGAAATTCGACTGAGCGCTGCCCTGGCCCGCATGGTTTGTCATCACCCCTGCGATCAGCGCAGGGGCGATGGGTCAGAATCCGATCTGCCGTCCGGCCCCTTATTTCTCGAGGGCGATGCCGAGCCGTCTTTCAATGGCGACGAGTCGTGCTTTTAGGCTCGCGTTCTGTGCCGACAACGTCTCGATCTGAACGTCCTTCTCCATCCGTAGCTCGCGCAGCGCTTCCACTGCCAGTGCCTCGAACCCCTTGGGCGCGACCAATTTGTAGCCTGTGTCGTCACTGCTAACCCAGTCCGGAAACACCTTCTCCACTTCCTGCGCGACGAAGCCCGTGTGCACACCGGGCACGAAGTAGTTCTTGGGTGCGTTCGCGTTGTATTCGAAGGTGACGCCATGCAGGGCGAGCAGACGATCCAGCGTGCCTGTCGACAGTGGTTCGATGTGATGCTTGAGGCGTGCGTCCGAGGGAGCAGCCCAGCCGCCCGCAGTGGGCTTGATCGGATTGTCGAAGAACACGCGCAGGCGGCCGTCGTTCTGCCATGTGGCATAGGTAAAATAGTTGGTGCCGTCGAAGCGCGAGATGAAAAGGTCCGCAGTGCTTGCAGTGGCGGCGACCCCGAGCGCGATGCCGTTGTTGACGGATTGTGGACGCATCCAAAGATTGAAATCGTTATTGCTCGGGCGCGAGGCAAGCACTACATCCATGGCTGCTGGAATCGCAGCGGTGTTGACACCCACACCGCCACTTGCGCGCATCAGAAACTGGTTGGGGCCGGTCGATACGAAATCAGCATTGGTTGAGTCCGCCCAGACGAAGCTGCCCTCGTGGCCATTGGTGTCGCCTGCTAAGGTCGATGGCGGGCACTGAGCCTCCGTCGATCCGATCGGCGCAACGATTTTGGCCCGGCGACCCGCGGCAAAACTGAAGCTACCGCCAGCGCATGAAGCGGCGCCGCCAGCAACCACAGAGTCCACGCCGAAGGCGACATTGCTGAAGCCGCCGCTGACCACGGAGGCGTTACCCATCGCACGATTGCCTTCTCCTCCACCGACGGAAGAGGCTAGGCCCATCGCCAGATTGTAGGCACCGCCGCTGATCGCCGCATATCCGCCAGTTGCCTGGTTGGAGTCACCACTGCCGACGAATGACCGACTGCCGACTGCCCAGTTGAAAATGCCGCCAACCACGGCGGCAAATGCGCCATTTTCGGGATTTGCATCCAGATCGCCAGCACGATTGCCATAGCCACCTGCGATCACGCCGTTGTGGTCGCTGACGCGATTGCCTTCGGGGAGTCCGCCAGCGAGGCCAGTAGTCCTTTTGCCGCCATTGCCGATGAACACGCCTTGCGCGCCGCCGAGAATCTGCGGTGGGTTGACGCTCGTCAGCCCTTGGCCGCCGCCCACGATATTGACGTAGCCGTCGGCGCCACCGGTCATCGACCAGCCCTGCACACCATTCGCACGGATGTTGATCGGCTGCGCATCGGTGGTGCCCAGAAAATTTGTGGCGGCAATCACTCCGGAATCGCCGATCGTGCTCCAGCAGGCGCCAACCAGCGGTGCCGCGATGGCTTTGGCGCGGCCGGGAATGGTCGAGTACGTCGTGCTCTCATCGCCCGCACGCACGGCCAGTTCCAGCCAGGTGCTATCGGCCTCGGTCAACGCCAGATCGAAGTCGATGCGGAAACGGCCGTCGCGCACTTCGACATCCTCGAAAGTCATCGGCGTGGCAATCGCACTGCCTTGTTTTTCTGTTGCATAGGGAGCGAGCTGAATGTCGTAGCGGCCATTCGCCGGTTGGCCCATTTCATCCAGACGCCCCTCGTAGACGAAGGTGCTGGCGGCGGCGGGTAGGGCTGTGGCGAAGGTGATCGCCAGGGTCAGCGGCAGTATGCGGTGCAATGTGGTGAGCAAGTTCATCGAAGTTCCTTGGATGGGTCTTTGGGGGATCAGGGCGGCGACGTTCAGGACTCAAAGCCGTTGGCGAACAGCGCGTCAGGAAATGCCTCGCAGCCGGCGTTGGGTGTGCGGGTGGATTTCAGCCTGAAACGGCCGTTGCTCGAGGTTGCGGTCGGCGTGTAACGCGCGTCGCCGCCGCCAGCAAAGCGGCCGTCCGAACTGCGGTTGAGCACCAACGTGGCGCCGCTGACTGCGTAACGAGAGAGGTTTGCATCGATGTGTGAAGTGGCGCTGGCATCTGCGCTGGCGGCGATGGCAATCGTGAAAGCAGCCAGTGCATGTCTCAGCCACGTGCGTGTAGGCCATCTTGCTGATGGAGGAGCGGGGCGGGTCATGATTTTTCCTTGGCGAGGTAAACGGGTCGGGCGCGACGCAATCCGGCAGGGTTTGCTGCACCTCTTTCGGGCGTTTCAGTGGCGTATGCGCGCGCCAAAACATCCCTCACTGCCCTATACGCAAGTTCGCGTCGAAAACTAAAACGCCCGCGAGGGCGGGCGTTGGTTTAGGTTGCATGGCGCTTGCTTAAGCGAAAATGTAGGTGCGGGGCCTGACCCGCACGTTTTCGATCTTCAGCGTCATCGCGAAAGATCAAGAGCATGCGGGTCAGGCCCCGCGTCCTCAAAGTCGGTTGCGGTTCGAGTGACTCCGCTATGGCTTCGGTGGTCGCAGGTTCAATCGCAGCGCCAGGCGTTCGCCCTCGGCACGTGTCTGCTCGGTCGGTAACACCTGATCGCGCAACAGATCGAGTGCAGGTGCCAGGATGGCGCGGGCCTGGTCGCTATCGCCGCGCGCGGCGGCTACTCGGGCGCGCGAGACATCGATCAATGCAAGATCGAAGGGCAGCGCCTTGGCAGCCACTTGCATCAGGCGCGACGCACTGAATTCGCGATCGGCAAGCTCAAGATCATCTCCAGCGAGTGCAATCCGGCCGCGAACACCGAGGACGGCGGCCAGGGCCGGGTGGCCAGCAGGCAGCGCCTCAACGAGTATGGGCTGCGCGGCGTCCACTAATCGCGTGGCATCGCCGAAGCGCCCAGCGAGGTACTCGATCTGGG
>JANMSL010000523.1:0-2664 GCA_031389245.1 Lysobacterales bacterium
CGCGACGCGCGATCCGCAGACCGGTGTCACCACCATCATCGGAACCCTGAACACCACTCCCGGCGTCAGCACCACGGTCAATTTCTATTTCAACGACAGCTGCGATGCGAGCGGTCATGGCGGGTCGGCGGCTCCTGTCAACGGCGCGTCGATCACGCTGATGCCGGATGCGCAAGGCAACGCCAGCTTCAACCGCAGCGTGTCGTTCCTGCCGATCGGCAAATTCCTCAGCGCGCAGGCGCGCCGCTTCTCGACGACCCCTACCGCGATCGAAGTCTCCGAGCTTTCGGCCTGTCGCCAGATAGTCGCGCTGGGTGCGTTGTTCGCAGATGGATTTGAATAGCCGCCAGGAACCTCCGAACAAGTCTGCGGGCGGTGACGCCGTGATGGGCACCTTGGTCAAGGGCTGTCACCGCTCCGAGCTCGTCCACAGACGAATCGAAAGCAGCGTGAGCAAGCATGGTGATGGCCGGATTCCACGCTGATTGCTGTTGGTATCCGCAGAGTCTCCGTTCGTGGTGACTACTGAGTTGCATCAGCACTGCCCGGTCGTTATCGAGGACGTATAACCATGTCATCCACGCGCCATTACCGGCGCTTCGCAACGGAGCAGCGGTCATGACCAGGCCACCGGTTTCACTCGCTGCCGCGCGCCGTGTGCTGCTGGCAACGGCGCTATTGGCCGCCGTGCCGGCGCACGCCGATGTCACCTTCAACGTCAACACCGTGGCCGACCTGATCGACGACAACACCAACGATGGCGTGTGTCACACCAGTGCCAACACCTGCTCGCTGCGCGCGGCGATCATGCAGGCCAATCATTGGAGCAATCCTGAATTCGCGATCATCAATCTGCCGGCCGGCACCTACCTAGTTACGATCCCGATTCCGGACAGCGGATTCAACAGCGAAGCCGTCGGTGATCTGAAGTTATCGGTACCGCTCACGGTTGATCAACGCATCGTCATCAACGGCGCCGGTGCGGCCAGTACGATCATTGACGGCAATCCCAACGGCAATCAGCGCACCGGCGTTTTCGATGTTGCGCTGGGCCGTAGCGCGCGCATTGCTAACGTCACCATCCGCAATGGCTATGACCATTCCTACGGGGGCGCCATCTGGAACAAGGGCACGCTGACTCTGGCCAGCAGCGTGCTTGAGGGCAATCGTGCCCGATTGGACGGCGGCGGCGTTTACAACGACGGTACGTTGACGATGATCGCCACCACTTTACGTTCCAATATCGCGGGCTCTTCCGGCGGCGGCATCTACGTGTTCGGTCCCACTAAGATTCGCAATAGCACCATCAGCAACAATGGCGCCAACTACGGCGGCGGCATTTACAACAACAACACTGCTCTCTACATCACCAACAGCACCATCAGCCAAAATTACGCCGATACCGATGGCGGCGGAATTTTCAGCCGGATCGCTGCATTCATCTACAACACTTCCGTGATCGACAACGACTCCGATCATGATCATGACGAGAACGGCGGCATTGGCGGCGGCGTGTACGCCGACGCCGGTTCGCGCTTCGTGGTGGTGAACTCGCTGATTGCTGGCAACACCCAGTTCAACGCGCCGATCTACAACGACTGCAACGGTGCGCTGGAAACCTACGGACGTAATATGTTTGGCGAGGTCGTTGGTTGCTCGTTTCCCAACACCACGACCTGGGGCACGGTCTTGTTGAATACCATTGGCCCCCTGCAAGACAACGGCGGCCCCACCTTTACCCATGCCCTGCTCCCCAACAGCCAGGCGATCAATGGCAGCAGCGATCCCCTGGGATGCGTTGACGAAGACGGCACGCCGTTAGCCAACGACCAGCGCGGTGCGCCTCGCGTGGTTGGTCCGCATTGTGATGCCGGCGCGTTCGAGTACGGCGCCAACACCGATTCCGTTTTCAGGAATGGATTCGAATAGCGGTCAACGCAAATACGCGAACGGCAAGCACCGAGTAGTGGAGAGCAGCATGCAACGATTTCGATTGAGTTGGGCCATGGCAACGTTATCCATGCTGGGTTTGACCGCGACCGATACGCAAGCGCAGGAGCCCCCTCCACAGGCGACATTCAACGTCAACACGGTTGCCGATCTGATCGATGACAACGCTGGCAACGGGATATGCCATACCAGTGCCAATAACTGTTCGCTGCGCGCGGCGATCATGGAGGCCAACCATCTGACTACGCCCGATTTGATTGTCACGATCAATGTCCCGATCGGCACCTTTCGATTGACGCGCGCCCCCGGCACAGGCGCCGACGAGCTTGATGGCGATCTGGATTTGCTCGTATCCCTGGGCTCGGGACAATTGGTGATCATCAATGGTGCCGGTGCAACGCGCACGATCATCGACGCCAATCATTCGGATCGCGCACTCGATATCGCGCCAACCCGCTCCGCAGTCATTACCCATCTCACCATCCGCAATGGCGATCGCGACAGTGGTGGCGGAATCAATATCAGCAGCGGCGCGTTAACCATCAGGGACTGCGTGATCGAGGCCAACCTTGCCGAAAACAGCGGTGGCGGTATTTATAACGGTGGCGGCACACTGAACATCACGCGCAGCATCATCCGATCCAACAACGCGGGCGACGATGGAGGCGGGATGTACTTGAGTGGCCCGACCACCATCCGCGATAGCACAGTTTC
>JANMSL010000391.1:0-3156 GCA_031389245.1 Lysobacterales bacterium
CGGAACTGACGCGCGATCGCATCGAACATTTTTTCGCGCACTACAAGGATCTCGAGAAGGGAAAGTGGGTAAAAATTTCCGGCTGGAGCGGTCCCGAAGCCGCCATGGCTGAAATTCTACGATCGGTTGAGCGCTATCAGAACGCGCCGCACAAGCCGAATTTCTGAGCGGCGATTCAAAAACAGTACGAACAGGCGCGATGTGCGCTTACGCCCAGACGCCAACACTTGGGCTCAATCGCCGATCTGGTGATGCTCGACAAGCCCATCATGCGGGCCGTTCCCTGGGCGTTCCATAGAAATTGTCTTGACGGCTCAAATTCAGCGGGCGCCGATGTCCGCGGTTGCGGGCGCGCGGCGTCGCAGCTGGTAACCTGTTCGCAATGCGAGCCGGCGCGCACCAACATAACCAGAATCCAGGCACGCCAGCCGACGCTGGTGACGCTGCCCACTTTGCCGCGCTGCGCGAACAGTTTCACCGCTTGGCAGCGCTCGACGTCAGCGCGCATGAACCGGCTTTGCAGCAGCTTGACCGTGACCACCCCGAGTTGGCGATTTCCCTGCGTACGCTGCTGCAGCGCTTCGATGCCCGCGATCTGAACGCGCCAGCGGCAGTTGACGCCCCGACACACCTCGGACCGTTCCGCGCGCTGCATCTGCTCGGTCGCGGCGGCATGGGCGAAGTGTTTTACGGAGAACGTGCAGATGGCGTCTTCGATCAGCAGGTAGCACTCAAAGTGATCCGCCGCGACTTCGCCGGCCTCGGGTTGGACCAGCGCTTTGTGCATGAGCGACATCTGCTCTCGCGACTGCAGCATCCGCATATCGCGCGACTGATTGACGGAGGCATCAGCGCATCAGGGCAGCCTTGGCTTGCTATGGAGTACGTTGACGGTGTCGACCTGTCGACCTGGCTCACCACTACGCGCCCGAACCTGCGACGACGCATCACCTTGTATATCAAGATCTGCGAAGCGGTCGCCTTCGCGCACCGGGTGCTGATCGTGCATCGCGACTTGAAGCCGGCGAATATATTGATCGATCGCAACGACCAGCCCAAGCTGCTCGATTTTGGCATCGCGAAACTCATCGACGACGACGCAGAACTGCAGCCGCGCACTGTGTTCCCGGGTTTGACGTTGCGCTACGCGGCACCCGAGCAGGTGCTCGGCGATCGCACCTCGACGGTGACCGATGTGTACGCACTGGGCGTGCTGCTGTTCGAATTGATTACCCGCTGCTCCCCCTATTGCGCCGACGACGACAGACAGACGCAGTGGAGCGAAGCCATTGTGCGCGGCAACGTGCGTCAACTCGGCAACGCGATGGGTGCACAGTCTGCGCTAACAGCAAGCGAGCAACGTCAGGCAATACGCGATCTCGCCTGTGTCGTCGAAAAGGCGATGGCGACGGCACCGAGCGAGCGTTACGCGGCAGCGTCTTTGATCGCTGATGACCTGACGGACTGGCTTGCCCAGCGGCCGCTGCGCAGTGGTGTAGGTACGCTTGGCAAACGCGCGATGCAGTTTGCGCGCCAACACCGATGGCTGTTGCTGGCCGCGGCAATTACCGCGCTGGCCTCGCTCACCGGCACATTCTTTGCAGTGCGCGAAGCGCGCGAAGCCAGGCAGCAGACGGCGATTGCCCGCGCCAATGTTGACGCCCTGCTGGGCGTGCTGTCGGCGGCGAATCCGATGCGCTACGCCGGTCGGGATCCAGCAGCGAGCGAATTCCTGGTCACTGCCGCAATGCGAATCCAGCGCGACCACGGGAGCGATCCGGTACTCGTGTTTCGCGCCCTGTGCGAGGTTGGCCACGGACTGATCAACCTGGGACGAAGTGCCGCTGCCGAAACGATCCTCACCGATGCAATGACGGCGGCATCGCGCGCGCCGTTGATCGACGCCGTCGCTCAGCTTGGCTGTCTCAAACTGCTGGCAATCGCGCACGAGGGCGATGATCCGACAGCACTGCGTCGAATACGTGCAACCGCTGCGCAGATCGAAGCGCTGGCAATCACCGTTCCCACAGCGCCGATTGCAGCCGATGCGCTGGCGACCATTGCCGGAGCGCTGGCGCGACGCAGCAAGTTTGACGAGGCCGGACGGCTGTTCGCAATCAGCGTAAGGCAACTGACGCAAACCGAACTGCCGGCGCACACACGCGAGAATATTCTGCGTCAGAAAGGTTGGTCCGCTCTGCGCGCCGGCGAACCCGCAATGGCCGCCCAAGACCTGCGCGCTGCGCGGGCTGTGATTGATGCCAACCCGAGCGCGTTTTCAACGATGCGTGTCGCCGAAGCCAATGTACTGCTCGCCGAAGCCGCAATCGATCGCGGTGACGGGGTCGACGCGCAGGCGTATTTTGCCCTGGCCGAACCTGCGCTGCTCGCCGAGTATCTGGGTTCGCACCCAGAGCGGCGTAGCTTGCTGGTCATCAAAGCCGCAACCCGATTGGTCGCGGACGATTACGCAACTGCGCTGAGCTTGCTCGACCAAATCAACACCATTGCGTTCGTACCCGCGGATACAGGTGAGCTTACGACGATGGCGCTACTGCGTGCGCGGGCGCTGGCGGGATTGGGTCGATGCGACGAATCGCGGCTTGCTCTGGCGACTGCAGTCAATGGCGAGGCACCACGGATTCCGCGTTTTTTGCGCCAGTGGGCAATCGCCAAGGCGGACGTGTCACGCAGTTGTAATTGATTCGCGCAGGCTGCTCGTGCCGTGGCCAGCGCCGCCGGCCTTGCAGTTAGTCACGTTTGTCGACTTCCCAGCGACGGCAAACATGAACCACAATGCCGTTCTCGCCCATCGTCGGCGCCAATTTGGAGCCATCAGCATGAGCAACCCCTCTCCTCCGAGCATCTTGAACGCTGCTTCGGTCGGCACCAATCATCGCCGGCGCGCGCTCTTTACCGCGCTCAGCGAGGTGTTCCAGAATTCCGACCGTATCAACAATATGTTCAAGTTTTGCGAGGAGTTCTGCAACACCGAACCCAAATTCCTGGTCAACCGATTCCTGATGCGCGCCGAACAAAAGGCGATGATCAATGAGCGCGAACGACAAGCACTGGCCAAGTCGCTGTACCTGTCGCTGGCCAAGCCCTACGACGCCCTGTCGCGCTATCCCGAGCAGTTGGTTGATGAGGAGCCAG
>JANMSL010000552.1:0-10828 GCA_031389245.1 Lysobacterales bacterium
CTGATCTTGGCGTGCGCGCCAGCACCAATGCCGAGGTAATCGCCGAAGCGCCAGTAATTGAGATTGTGCTGGCAGCGGTGATCGCGGCTGGCATAGGCCGAAACTTCATACTGCGCAAATCCTGCAGAGGCGAGCAAAGCTTGGCATTGCTCCTGCATATCCCAGGCACTGTCATCATCGGGCAGCTTTGGCGGATGAGCCGCAAATATCGTGTTGGGTTCCAGTGTCAGCTGATAGTGGGAGAGATGCGTTGGGCCGAGCAATAGGGCCTGCTCAACATCGAACAACGCCTGCTCGATGTGTTGCTCGGGCAGCGCATACATCAGATCGATATTGATTTCGACGAGGCCGGCGTCTTGGGCTTCGGCGACCGCGCGCCGCGCTTCGTCGGCGTCGTGAATGCGTCCGAGGCGCTTGAGCGCAGCGTCGTTGAAGCTCTGTACTCCGAAGCTTATGCGATTGACGCCGGCACGCGCGTAGCCATCGAAGCGACCATGTTCGATCGTTCCGGGATTGGTCTCCAGTGTCGTTTCGCAGTCGTTGACGACAAGCAGGCGCGAACGCGCTCCATCGAGTATCCGTGCAATCGATTCGACAGAAAACAGGCTGGGCGTGCCGCCGCCAAAGAAGATGGTCTGAATGGGCCGCTCGCGCATCCACGGAAACTGCTCAAGATCCGCATCCAGGTCGGCGAGCAATGCATCGACATAGGCCAGCTCCTGCGAGGCTCCGCGCTGCTCGTGGGAATTGAAGTCGCAGTACGGGCACTTCTTTACGCACCAAGGAATATGGATGTACAGCGAGGTTGGCGGAATGGTAAGCATGAAAGAGTGTAGGCGTTTTTCGGGGCGCGGAAGGGTCAGGTGTGCAGTTGCAAGCAGCCACGCAGCGCTTCGCTCAGTGTTCGCTTTAGACGCAGCAGGGCGGCGCGTCGCGGCTGACGCCGCACCTACAATTGGGCGAGGAGTGCTGCCAATGCGCGTCCGCGATGGCTGATGCGATTCTTGATCGCGGGATCGAGGCTTGCTGCGGACAGATTTGTTTCGGGATCAAAAAAAATCGGGTCGTAGCCGAAGCCACCGCTGCCGCTGCTTTCACGAAGAATGCGTCCGTACCAGCGACCCTCGGCGATCAGCGGCTGCGGATCGTCGGCATGGCGCAACAAAACGAGCACCGAATAGAAGCAGGCACCGCGCTGCGTATCGGGTACATCGCGCATTTCGTGCAGCAGTTTGGCGATGTTGCGGTTGCTGTCACCGTGCACCCCTGCATAGTGTGCGGTGATCAGTCCAGGCGCACCATTCAGGGCATCCACGATCAGCCCGGAATCGTCCGCTAGCGCGGTCATGCCCGATGCACGACACGCGTTGCGCGCTTTGATCAATGCATTTTCGACAAAGGTCAGGCCGTCTTCTTCGGCGTCGGAGATACCCAGGTCCGATTGCGGGACAAGCTCGATCGCGGTGCCTGAAAGCACGTCACGGATTTCGTCGAGCTTGCCGCGGTTACCCGTGGCTACCACCCATCGGGTCACTGCGCGAGCGCCTCGCGCTGCTTCTGCAACAAGGTGCCGATGCCATGCTGGGCCAGGCCCAGCATGCGATCCAGCTCATCGCGGCGGAACGCGTGTCCCTCTGCAGTGCCCTGCAGTTCGATGAATCCGAGTCCGTCGTTCATCACCACATTCATGTCGGTTTCGCAGGCCGAATCTTCGGCGTAGTCAAGATCGAGTACCGCCAAAGATTGCCAGATGCCGACCGATACGGCGGCCACTTGCCCGTAGATCGGATCGCGCTTGATCACGCCGCGTTTTTGCAGCGTACGCACCGCATCGACCAACGCGACATATGCGCCGGTGATTGCGGCAGTGCGGGTGCCGCCATCGGCTTGCAGTACATCGCAGTCGAGCGTGATGCTGCGCTCGCCCAGCGCGGCGCGATCCACTACTGCGCGCAGAGCACGTCCGATAAGCCGCTGAATTTCCAGGGTGCGCCCGCCTTGCTTGCCGGAGGCGGCCTCGCGTTGATTGCGACTATTGGTGGCGCGCGGCAGCATGCCGTACTCGGCAGTGACCCACCCTTCGCCCTTGCCGCGCAAGAACGCAGGCACCTTTTCCTCGACGCTGGCGGTGCACAGCACTTTGGTGTCGCCGAAGCAGACCAATACCGATCCTTCTGCGTGGCGGGTGTAATGGCGTTCAATCCGGACTTCGCGCAACTGGTCCTGGGCGCGGCCACTGGGTCGGGTGGATTGCGTGATGGCGTTTGTGTCGGTCATGGTGATCATGGGAATGCGAGGCGCGAAAGCGTACCATTGCCGACCCTCGAACAAGGACGCATCCACCATGATTCGTAGCATGACCGCATATGCCAGTGCTGAAGGGCAGACTCTGCGCGGCCGTCTGGTGTGGGAGCTGCGCTCGGTCAACCATCGTTATCTGGAGATGAGTTTTCGCATGCCGGAAGAGTTTCGCGCGCTTGAAGGCAAGCTGCGTGAACTGATCGAGAAGCGTGTGTCGCGCGGCAAGGTCGACATCAACCTGCGCTATCGTGGTACGCCGACGCCGGGTCGACTGACATTGGATGCGGGGCTGCTGGAATCACTGCGCCAACTGGAACAAGAAGTGGCTGTCGCGCTGCCTGGGGCGGTGCCGGCAAGCCGCTTTGAGATCCTGTCATTCCCGGGTCTGGTGGTGGAGTCGGACCTCGACCAGGCCAGTCTGTTCGAGGGCGCCATTGCACTGTTCGAGACTGCGCTTGATGACTTCATCGCTACCCGCACCCGCGAAGGCGAGCGATTGCGAGCAGTGATGCTGGATCGTCTGGATGCTATAGCAGCAGTGGTCAAGCTGGTGCGCGAATGGCTGCCAGATATCCGTGTGGGGCTGCGACAGAAACTGGAAACCAAGCTCGGCGATCTCAAGCAACCGTTGGATCCGGGACGACTGGAGCAGGAATTGCTGCTCTATCTGCAGAAACTCGACGTGGATGAGGAGATCGAGCGACTCGGTTCGCATATTGCGGAAGCTCGGCAGCGATTGAAATCATCCGAGGCTGTCGGTCGTCGCCTCGATTTTCTGATGCAGGAGTTCAACCGTGAATCCAATACCTTGGGATCGAAATCGGTAGACAACCGCACCACGCAGGCTGCGGTGGAGTTGAAAGTGTTGATCGAGCAGTTGCGCGAACAGGTCCAGAACATCGAATAGGGAGTGCACCGTGAGCGGTAGTCTCTACATTGTGGCGGCACCTTCGGGCGCCGGAAAATCCACCCTGGTCAACGCGTTGTTGAATCGCGAGCGTGGCATCAAGCTGTCTATTTCTTACACCTCGCGCGGGCCACGGCCCGGTGAGCAGGACGGTGTGCACTACCATTTCGTCAGTAGCGCAACCTTTATGGAGATGGTCGATCGCGGCGAGTTTTTCGAGTATGCCATCGTCCACGGTGATCTGAAGGGCACGGCGCGCAGCGCAGTCGAGCAGCAGCTTGCCCAGGGCGTCGATGTACTGCTGGAGATCGATTACCAAGGTGCCCGCCTGGTGCGACATCTGATGCCTGACGCGATCAGCATCTTTATCTTGCCGCCGTCGCGCGAAGAGCTGGAACGCAGACTGCGCAGCCGCGCCCAGGACTCCGAAGCAGTCATCAAGCGTAGGCTCAATGGCTCGCGTGCCGAAATTGGACACGCGCATGAGTTCGACTACATCATCGTCAATGAGGACTTCGAGCGCGCCCTTGAGGACCTCTCAACGATCGTCCATGCCTCGCGTCTGCGTCAGCGCGTGCAGTCGGCGCACTTGAAAACCTTGGTCGACCGCCTGCTGTCCTGATCGCGACGGCATGCAGATGGACGATAGGCGGCCGCTGCCGTGTAACAGCAGGCGACCGAGCACCACTCGAGTGCGGGTCATCCGGCCACGACACCGCCTGCGAAATATCGCGCAACACATTGATGTCAATGACAATTGCACCCTCGGGACGCGGTCTGCTATCCTGCACGACCAGCTAATCTGCTGATTCTTCAAGAGATTCAGGAACCCGTATGGCGCGCATTACCGTAGAAGACTGCCTCGAAGTGGTCGAAAATCGATTTGAACTGGTGCTGATGGCCACGAAACGTGCGCGTCAGTTGTCCAAGGGCGCGCAGGCGCTGATTGAGTCCGACAATGACAAGCCCACGGTCACCGCGTTGCGCGAAATCGCGAGCGGCAAGATCACCCAGGACTTGCTCGCCCAGATCGATCGCCAGGAGCGCGAACGCGCCGAGCGCGAAGCTCTGGAATGGGCAGCACAGGAAGTGGCTGACGACGATTTGTCCAAAGGCGACGATCTCTGATGCCGCGCGCCGCCGCTTGTCATAGTCGTAGCTCCAGTATCGCCTGATCCTGGAGTCGACCATGGAAGCGGTGGCGACATCTGTCGCGGTACCCGCCTCCGGATATCCGGCAGAGTGGCACGCGCTTGATCAGAAGCTGGCGGAGTACCTGCCGGTTGATGCGCGGCAGATGGTTTTTCGCGCATTCGAAGTAGGGGATCGCGCCCATCACGGTCAAACTCGCCGCAGTGGCGAGGCTTACATCACCCATCCGCTGGCTGTAGCCGGCATCCTGGCCGAGCTGCGGCTTGATGGCGAAGGCATCTGCGCCGCCATACTGCACGACACGCTGGAAGACACTGAGGTCACCCGCGCCGAGCTGGAGACCATGTTCAGTCCGGCGGTCGCGGACCTGGTCGATGGCGTGACCAAACTCGACCAGGTTAAATTTCAGAGCCGTCAGGAAGCCAATGCGGAGAGTTTCCGTAAAATGGTGATGGCGATGTCGCGCGACCTGCGCGTCATCCTGATCAAGCTGGCCGATCGCCTGCACAACATGCGCACGATCGGATCGATGAGCCCCGATTCGCGCCAGCGCATCGCGATCGAGACCCTCGAAATCTATGCACCCATTGCACAGCGTCTGGGCATGAACCGGATCAAGGCTGAGCTGCAGGACCTGGGTTTCGCGGCGCTGCATCCGATGCGGCATCGTGTGCTGGCTCAGCGCGTTGCTGTCAGCTATGGCAGCCGCCAGGAAGTCGTCAACCGAATCCATCAGCAGATCATCGCCCAATTGGATCGGGAAAACATCAGTTGTCGCATCGTCAGCCGGATCAAGTCTCCCTACAGCATTTATTCGAAGATGCGCGGCGAACGCAAAACCCTGGCGCAGGTGATGGACGTGTTCGGAGTTCGTGTGGTGGTGCCAGAAACCATGCAGTGCTACATGTCGCTTGGACTCGTGCACGGCCTGTTCAAGCCGCATGAGGGCAAGTTCCGCGATTACATCGCGACCCCCAAGAACAATGGTTATCAGAGTCTGCATACTGTCCTGTTCGGGCCTTCGAGCACGCCGATCGAGGTGCAGATCCGCACCGAAGATATGGATCTTCTCGCCGAGCGAGGCATCGCCGCGCACTGGGCTTACAAGACCGATGCGGCTTCCGGCAATGCGGCGCAATCGCGGGCGCGCGCCTGGGTCAGCAGTCTGGTCGATGCTGGCGAGAACAGCGGCTCGCCGCTGGAGTTCGTCGAAAGTGTAAAAGTCGACCTGTTTCCGGACGAGGTCTATCTGTTCACACCCAAGGGCGACATTCTGGCGTTGCCGCGCAATGCCACTGCGCTCGACTTTGCCTACGCCGTGCACACACATGTTGGCGACCACGCAGTGGCGGCTCGGGTCGACCGCAAACTGGTGCCACTGCGCACTCGCCTGGTCAGCGGGCAGGCGGTTGAGATCATCACCGCCGCCAGCGCGCAGCCGCAGATCGGTTGGCTCGACTTTGTGGGTTCCAGTCGCGCGCGCACGGCAATTCGGCATTCGCTCAAGCAAATGCAGCACGAGGACGCGATCGAGATCGGGCATCGCCTGCTGGATCGGGCGCTGGAGTCACTCGGCGCCTCGCTGGATAATCTGCCTGCCGGCGCGCTTGATGCGTACCTGAGCGAACAGCGCCTGCGTCGCCTGGAAGAACTCCTGGCCGAAATCGCATTGGGCAACCGCATGCCCGAACAAGTGGCACGCACACTCTTGCGTGACGAATCAAAGCCCGAAACGCTGCAAATGCGCACGCCACAGGAAAAAATCCTGATCTCCGGTGCCGAACGCGGCGTGATCAGTTTCGCCAACTGTTGTCATCCAGTGCCGGGTGACGAAGTGTTCGGTTTTCTTTCCGCAGGCAAAGGAATCGTCGTGCACCAGCAAGAGTGTCCGAATGTGCCTGAGCTGCGCAAATCGCCGGAGCGCTGGATTCAGATCGCTTGGGACCGCCAGGTGAAGGGCGATTTCAAAGTGGCGCTCAAAGTGATCGTCGACAATAAGCCCGGCGTACTGGCAACCGTAGCGGCGGCGATTGCCGAGCGTGACTCCAATATCGATACCGTGGAATACCAGGAGCGCGATCTGAGTACCGCGACCATGCTGTTTGTGATCGAGGTGAAGAGTCGCAAACATCTGGCCGACGTGGTGCGGCGCGTGCGACGGGCTTCAGTCGTACACGGAGTCACCCGCTTTATCGGCTGACTGGCTGGAGTTTTTTCAGCAACTTCGTGCGTTGCGCTTGTCGGCGCCGTCCACAGCAGACAGAATCCTCATCCCATTGCCTGGATATTTTCCATGTCGCGCTCGATCATCAGCACAGAACACGCGCCGGCGGCGATCGGCACCTATTCACAGGCGATACGCTGCGGCACCACGGTATATCTATCTGGACAGATTCCGCTCGATCCCGCTACCGCACAGCTGGTCGAGGGGCCGATCGCGGTGCATATTCAACGCGTATTCGAAAATTTGCGCGCGGTCTGTCGTGCGGCCGGCGGCGATCTGCGCGACATCGTAAAACTCAATGTATACCTGACCGACTTTGGCAATTTCGCTGAGGTCAATCGCATCATGGCAACCTTTTTCGAGGCCCCATATCCGGCCCGGGCCGCCATCGGAGTTGCATCCCTGCCACGTTCGGCAGCAGTGGAGATGGATGCGGTGATGGTTCTGGATAGCTAGGACGCAGACGAACCTGCGATGCAGAAAGGCTCAACACCGGGATTGGAACCGGTTTCGACGTTGCGAGGCGTCGGACCGGCCAACGCGCAGGCGCTGGAGCGTCTCGGCATCCGCTGCCTGCAGGATCTTTGGTTCCATTTGCCACTGCGCTATGAAGATCGGACCCGGTTGACGCCGATTCGCGAACTAGTCGCTGGCAAAGTGGCCCAGGTCGAAGGCGTGGTCAGCGGCGTCGAGCGTTCATTTCGTTTTCGCCCGCTGCTGCGCGTTGCGATCGACGATGCCTCTGGCGCCACCCTGATGCTGCGCTTTTTTCATTTTCGCGCGCAACAGGTCGACGCGTTCGAGCCCGGCGCACGTTTTCGGGTGTTTGGCGAGGTGCGCCAAGGCGCGCAAAGTCTGGAAATCGTCCATCCGGAATACAAGCGGCTTGCCTTCGACGCGCCGCTGGATACCGCATTGACCCCGGTCTATCCGGCAACCGAAGGGCTCGGGCAGAAAAGCATCCTGCGGCTGGTTCGCGATTCCCTGCGCCTGATGCCATCCAGCGCTGAGTTGGACGTGTTGCCGGAAGCGCTGCGCAAACGCTTGGATCTGGGTGACCTGCGCGCAGCGTTGTGGAAGGTGCATGCACCTTGCGCTGAAGACGACATCAGCGCGTTGTTGGATGGCAGCCATCCGGCGCAGCGACGATTGGCAATCGACGAGTTGCTGGCGCATCAGCTGAGTATGCGCCGGTTGCGGCGCAGCATCCGCCTGCAGCCGGGTGCCCGTCTGGTTGCTAAGTCGTCACGTCGCGAGCCGCTGCTGGCTGCGCTGCCGTTTCGACTGACGCAAGCACAGCTGCGTGTGTTGGCGGAGATCGACAACGATCTGCTGCAGCCGTCTCCGATGCTGCGTTTGGTGCAGGGTGATGTGGGATCGGGAAAGACCGTGGTAGCGGCATTTGCTGCACTGCAAGCGATTGACGGCGGGTTCCAGGCGGCACTGATGGCGCCGACTGAAATTCTCGCGGAACAACATCTGCGCAGCTTCTCGCAGTGGCTGGAACCGCTGGGCGTGCGTATCGTTTGGTTGGCTGGAAAAGTGCAGGGGCGCGCGCGTGACAAGGTGCTGGCCGAAATCGCTGGCGCTGCCGACTTGATCATCGGCACCCATGCGCTGATGCAGGAGGCGGTGAGTTTCCGTCGATTGGGACTGGTAGTGATCGATGAACAGCATCGCTTCGGAGTACACCAACGCCTGGCGTTGCGTGAGAAGGGCATTGACGGCAACAACGTTCCACATCAGCTGGTGATGACCGCCACGCCCATTCCTCGCACTCTGGCGATGGCGGCGTATGCGGATCTGGATACCTCGGTGATTGATCAGCTACCGCCCGGGCGAACGCCGGTGCAGACGGTGGCATTGAAGGCAGCACGGCGCGATGAAGTGATCGAGCGCATCCGCATTGGTTGTGGCGAAGGGCGGCAAGCCTATTGGGTATGTCCACTGATTGAGGAGTCCGAACAGCTTGAGGCACAGGCAGCAGAAGTCACTTTCGATCATTTGCGTTCGGTGTTGCCGGAATTGCATATCGGTCTGATCCACGGTCGCCTGCGACCGAAGGAAAAGCTGGCAGTGATGGATCGCTTCAAGAATGGCGAGCTCAATCTGCTGGTCGCCACCACGGTTATCGAAGTGGGAGTCGATGTTCCCAACGCCAGTCTGATGGTGATCGAGAACGCAGAGCGCATGGGCTTGGCGCAGCTGCACCAGCTGCGGGGTCGCGTCGGACGTGGCACGGCACAATCGAGTTGTGTATTGCTCTACCAGTCGCTGTCGGAACTGGCCCGCGAGCGTATCCGCGTGATGCGTGAGACCAACGACGGGTTTCGTATTGCCGAGAAAGATCTGGAGCTGCGTGGTCCCGGAGAAATGCTGGGCACCCGTCAAACCGGGATGATCGCATTTCGAGTCGCCGATCTATCGCGGCATGGTGCCGAGTTGCCGGCGCTGCGTGATGCAGCGGAGTGGCTGCTGCAGCACGCTCCGGCGGCGGCCGATACCTTGATCGCTCGCTGGATCGGCGCTGGTGCGCGGTTTGCCGAAGCATGACGACGTTGCGCACCCTCGTCGGCAGACTGGGAGCCGCCTGGCGCATTGCGCAGGTCAACGCTTTTGCAATGCGATTGCAGAGGTGCCCGATGTGCGGTCCGAGTGTATTGCTACGACTCGCCGATACCGAGATGGGCGTGCGCTGCCTGCGCTGCGCCGCAAGCCCGGTGCATATGTCGCTGGCCAGTGTCGTGTTGGATGAGTGTCCGCAATTGGCAAGCTCGGCCGTGTATGAATTGTCTTCGCGTGGCGCTTGGGTCGAATACTTGAAACGCAAGGTTTTGGCATTGACCCTGTCTGAATACATGGAAGACCTCGCCGGCACCAACCTCGATGACTCGGTGCGCTGCGAAAACGTCGAACGGCTCAGCTTTGCCGCCGAGCGTTTTGATCTGGTCACTTGCTCGGACGTGTTCGAGCACGTCGCCGATGATTGCACCGGATTCGCGGAAGTGCTTCGGGTACTCAAGCCGGGCGGCGCATTGGTTTTCACCGTACCGCTCGGCACTGATGCTGCAGTCACGGTCGAGCGTGCGCGGCGTGCCGTCGACGGACGCATCGTGCATCTGTTGCCGCCCGAGTATCACTGTGACCATTTGCGTGGCGTCCGGCGGGTGCTGAGTTTCCGCGACTACGCCGGGGACCTGCCGCAACGCCTGCGCAGCGTCGGGTTTGATGCTGCCCGAATTGTGCGGCAGCCGGCGCAAAGGTGGTGGGGATGGGCGCGGGCGGTTATCGTGGCGCGCAAGCCGGAGTGAACCCAATGACGCTCTACCGCCATCATCTGCTGATCGACACCGACCCGGGTGTCGACGATGCCCTCGCCATTCTGATTGCCTTTGCACAGTCCGATGTGCGTGTCGTCGCGCTGACCATCGCTGCCGGCAATGTCGGATTGGCGCACACGACGCGCAATGCACTCAAGCTGCTGCAGGTCATTGGCGCGGATACGCCAGTCTTCGCAGGTGCTGGTGCGCCGTTGGTGCGGCCGGCCGATGATGCCGCGTTCGTGCATGGCCTCGATGGCTTTGGCGACATCGGCTATACCGCCGCTGCACGCGTGGCTCAGAGCGAACACGCAGCACTGGCGATGATTCGACTGAGTCACCAGCATCCCGACGAACTCACCTTCGTGATGCTAGGCCCACTGACCAATCTTGCGCTGGCGCTCAGCCTGGATCCGACACTGCCATCGCGCGTGAAGCGATTGGTGATTATGGGCGGGGCGGTTACCGGTCGCGGCAATGTCGCGCGCATTCCCGTGGAATTCAACACCGGGTTCGACCCTGAGGCGGCGCATATCGTCTTTTCGCGCTGGCCGTCGTTCAATCTGGTCGATTGGGAGGCAACCCTCGCACACGGCATTCCATTTGCCGAGTCAGAGCAATGGTTGCAGGCCGACACCGATGCCGCGCGGTTCTATCAGGCAATATCGGGCAAAACCCGCGACTGGATGCGGCGCACGCGCAATGCGCAGTTGTGGGCCGCCGCCGATGCGCTTGCCATGGCCGCCACGGTGTCGCCGGATGGCGTGCTGGAATGGGCCTTGAAGCCAGTGGCAGTCGAGTTGGATGGCGCATTGACGCGTGGCGCGACGGTCGTGGACTGGTGGCAGCGTGGAGGAGCTCCGGCCCAGGCTCGAATCATGCTGCGCTACGATCGCGACCGGTTCGGCCAGCTGATTCGCTCCG
>JANMSL010000553.1:0-5540 GCA_031389245.1 Lysobacterales bacterium
CTCGCGCCTGTTGCGCGGCCAAACCGGCGCGATTGTGCGCTCGTTCATGGCACATCATCAGGGCATGAGTCTGTTGGCACTGTCCCACCTGATCCTGGATCGGCCAATGCAGCGTCGTTTTGAGTCGGCTCCGCAGATCCAGGCGACGCTGTTATTGCTGCAGGAACGAATTCCCAAGAGCAGCATTATCCGCGCGCACATTGCTGAGAATTCCGAGGGTGTTGCACTGAACGATGCGACGACGGCATCGGCGCAGCTGCCGATGGGCGCAAATACCCCGAATCCGGTGGTGCAGTTGCTCTCGAACGGTCGCTATCAGGTCATGGTCACCAATGCAGGTGGTGGATACAGCCGATGGCGGGATCTGGCGGTAACCCGCTGGCGTGAAGACGGCACCTGCGATCACTGGGGCTCCTTCATCTATTTGCGCGACGTGATCAGTGGTGCTTACTGGTCGGCCGCGCATCAGCCGACACTCAAGCGCGCGGACAGCTACGAAGCGATGTTCAGCGAGGGACGCGCCGAGTTCCGTCGCCGCGACCACGATATCGAAACGTATTCCGAGATCGTGGTATCACCCGAAGATGACATTGAGCTGCGCCGACTACGCCTTACCAATCGTTCGCTCGCCCGCCGCACGATAGAGGTCACCAGCTACGCCGAAGTGGTACTCGCGGCGTCCGCTGCCGATTCGACGCAAGCAGCCTTTGGCAAACTGTTCGTGCAGACCGAAGTCATCAGCGCCCGCCAAGCAATCTTGTGCACGCGTCGCGCGCGTTCCAGCGCAGAGCCGACGCCCTGGATGTTTCACCTGCTGTCCAGCAATGGCACGGCAGTTGGAGATGTCTCTTACGAGACGGATCGCATGCGCTTTATTGGCCGCGGTCGCACCGCGGCCGCACCACTTGCAATGACTACTGTTGGCCCGTTGTCAGATAGTCAGGGATCGGTGCTCGATCCGATTGTCGCCATACGTTGTCGCATCAGCCTGGAGGTTGGACAAACGGTGACCATGGATCTGGTTTCCGGCGCCGGCGACAGTCGTGACGCCTGTATGGCACTGGTCGAAAAATATCGTGACCGCCATCTTGCCGACCGCGTTTTTGATTTAGCCTGGACTCACAGTGGGGTCAGGCTGCGCCAACTCAACGTAAGCGAATCCGACGCACAACTTTTTCTGCGCCTCGCCGGTTCGGTGCTCTACGCTAATTCCGCGTTGCGTGCCGATGCCAGTGTGCTGATGCAAAACCGGCGCGGGCAGTCAGGACTCTGGGGCTATGCTATTTCAGGCGATCTGCCGATCGTACTGCTCAAGATAGCCGATACCGCCCACATCGAGCTGGCCCGCCAGATGATTCAATGCCACGCGTACTGGCGGCTGAAAGGCCTCGTCGTCGACCTGGTGATCTGGAACGAAGACCACATCAGCTATCGGCAACGACTGCAAGATCAGATATTGGGGCTGATCTCGACCAGTATCGAGACCAACACGATCGATCGTCCGGGCGGCATCTTCGTGCGCTCTGCCGAGCAGATATCAACCGAGGACCGCGTTCTGCTGCAGGCGGTAGCGCGGGTCATTCTTGCCGATAGTCGCGGCAGTCTGGCTGATCAGGTCAATCGTCCACGCACGGTTGAGAAAAGAGTGGCGCGATTGACGCCTAGCCGAAGCCATCGCGCAGAGCCCCCATCAGCACCTGATGCGCAACGGCCGGACCTTATTCTCGGCAATGGCGTGGGTGGCTTCACCGCCGATGGAACCGAGTACGTCATCGCCACTGCGCACGCGCAGCGGACGCCGTTGCCATGGGTCAATGTCATTGCGAACGCAGGATTCGGAACAGTGGTGTCCGAGAGCGGCCTTGCCTATACATGGAGCGAAAACGCGCATGAATTTCGACTTACGCCGTGGAGCGACGACGCGGTCGGGGCCGCTGGCGGCGAAGCAATTTATTTGCGCGACCAAGAGAGCGGACATTTCTGGTCGCCGACACCATTGCCGCGCAGCGGCGCAATGCCTTACCTCAGCCGACACGGATTTGGCTACAGTGTGTTTGAGCACACTGCCGGTGGCATTCATTCGGAGCTGTGGGTGTATGTGGATTTGCACGAGGCAATCAAGTTTTCGGTTCTCAAGGTGCGTAACGGTTCCGGCCGCAACCGCCGACTTTCCGCGACTGGCTACGTCGAGTGGGTGCTCGGCGATCTGCGACCAAAAACTGCGATGCACGTATTCACCGAGATCGATGCGACCAGTGGCGCACTGTTTGCGCGCAATGCCTATAACACCGAGTTCTCCGGACGCGTGGCGTTCTTCGATGTTGACGACACATCACGCACACTGACTGGTGATCGCACCGAATTTCTGGGGCGAAATGGCACGCTGGCCAATCCAGATGCGATGACCCGAACACGGCTTTCCGGCAGGCTGGGCGCTGCCTTGGACCCGTGCGGTGCGATCCAGGTTCCGTTTGAACTGGCCGACGGGCAGGAACGCGAAATCATCTTTCGGCTTGGCGCAGGCCGCGACCGTGCACACGCACGCGAGTTGGCACTGCGTATGCGAAGGTCCGGTTCTGCGCGCAGCGCGCTTGAGTCGGTGCGACGCTACTGGACGCGCACTCTGGGCTGCGTGCAGATCAATACACCCGACCCGGCATTGAACGTATTGGCCAACGGCTGGCTTGTCTACCAGACCTTGGCCTGCCGGCTTTGGGCGCGCAGCGGTTACTACCAATCCGGCGGTGCTTTTGGTTTTCGCGATCAACTGCAGGATGTGATGGCGCTGGTACATGCGGAGCCGGACCTGGCGCGCGCGCACTTGGTGCGCAGCGCGTCACGCCAATTTGCCGAAGGTGATGCGCAGCATTGGTGGCATCCGCCAGCTGGGCGCGGCGTTCGCACGCGCTGTTCCGACGACTATCTCTGGCTGCCGTTGGCTACTTGCCGATATGTGTTGAGTACCGGCGATAGCGCTGTGCTCGATGAAAGCGTGCACTTTCTGGAAGGTAGGGCGCTTGGCCCCGACGAAGAGTCTTACTACGATTTGCCGGTTCGTTCTGCGGAAACCGCCAGCCTCTATCAGCATTGTGTGCGCGCCATTGTGCATGCACTGAATTTCGGACAGCACGGACTGCCGTTGATGGGCTCCGGCGATTGGAACGACGGTATGAATCTGGTCGGCATCCACGGCAAGGGCGAAAGCGTTTGGCTGGGATTCTTCCTTTACGACGTGCTGCTCAATTTCGGCAGACTCGCAGGCACTTATGGGGATCTTGATTTTGAGGAGCGCTGCCACCGAGAGGCTGCGCTGCTGCGGCGTAATATCGATCGACATGCCTGGGACGGCGCTTGGTATCGCCGGGCTTGGTTTGACGATGGTTCGCCGCTGGGTTCCTCGGAGAACCCGGAATGCTCGATCGATTCGATTTCGCAGAGTTGGTCGGTGCTTTCGGGCGCCGGAGATGCCGAGCGTTCGCGCATGGCCATGGACTCGATGGATCGACGACTGGTGCGTCGTGAAGATGGGCTGATCCAGTTGCTCGACCCGCCCTTCGACAAGTCCGCGCTGGACCCTGGTTACATCAAGGGTTATGTGCCGGGTGTACGCGAGAATGGAGGTCAGTACACCCACGCTGCAATTTGGGCAGCGATGGCATTCGCGCGCCTCGGTGACAGCCAGCGTGCCTGGGAGCTGCTGGCGCTGATCAATCCGCTCAACCATGCGCGTACTGCTGAGGAGGTAGCGATCTACAAAGCCGAACCCTATGTTGTCGCTGCAGATGTATACGGCGTCGCCCCGCATATCGGCCGTGGCGGTTGGAGCTGGTACACCGGTTCGGCGGGTTGGTTGTATCGATTGATTGTCGAGTCTTTGCTGGGGCTCAAGCGCGAGGGCGACCGGCTGCACATCGTCCCGTGCATGCCCGAGGAGTGGACCACTTATTCACTCAACTACCGCTTTGGCGACACGCGATACCAAATAACGGTGTTGCAGGAATCGGTCAGGAGCGGCATCGCCAACAGTGTCACCAGCCTGGATGGCATAGACCAGGCCGAGCATGGCGTCGCGCTGGTCGATGATCATCAAGAGCATCATGTGGAGGTTCGTATCCGTCGTGTCAGTGGGCTGTCGATCGTGAAGACTGATCTGCCGCCGCCATCCTTGGCACAGGGCACCCCAGGAGAACGTGAGGCAGAGGAATCGATATGACGATTCCCGTTTCCGATGCCTTGGTTATCTTCGGAATCACCGGAGACTTGGCCTACAAAAAAATCATTCCTGCGCTGCACGCAATGGCTCGCCAGGGAAATCTGGATGTCCCGGTCATCGGCATGGCCCGCGCCGGCGGGACAGTTGACACACTGCTGAAAAGGGTACGCGATAGCCTGACCGCGAACGGTGGTGTCGATACCGATGCGTTCGCCAAGCTCTCCGCGCAACTGAAGTATGTCGATGGCGACTATCGGGATTCCACAACCTACGATCGCTTGAAGCTGGCGTTGGGCGGCTGCTCGCGCCCGCTGTATTACCTGGCGGTGCCACCGAGCATGTTCGCCACAGTGGTGCAGGGACTGGCGCACTCCGGCTGCGCAACCGATGCGCGCGTTGTAGTCGAGAAACCGTTTGGTCGTGACCTGGCCTCGGCGCAGGCGCTCAACCATACGCTGCACGCAGTGTTCGAGGAATCTTCGATTTTTCGTATCGATCATTACTTGGGCAAGGAAGCCGTGCAAAACCTGCTGTACTTCCGATTCGCCAATGCGTTTCTCGAACCGATCTGGAATCGTCAGTACGTGGAAAACGTGCAGATCACCATGGCCGAGAATTTCGGTGTGCAAGGCCGCGGCGCGTTCTTCGATGAAGTGGGTACGGTCCGCGACGTGGTGCAAAACCACCTGTTGCAGGTGATCGCATTGCTGGCGATGGATGCACCCGCAGGGCGCGATGCGCAGTCCATGCGCGCCGAAAAACTGCGTCTGTTTCGCGCCATTCGGCCGCTCGAACCCAAGCACGTGGTGCGCGGCCAGTTCCACGGTTATCGGGACGAGAACGGTGTGGCCGCAGATTCCCGCGTGGAGACGTTTGCGGCGCTGCGTTTGTACATCGACACATGGCGCTGGGCGGAGGTGCCGTTCTATATCCGCGCTGGCAAATGCCTGCCGATCACCGCCACCGAAGTGATCGTCAACTTGAAGCAGCCGCCACTGGCGATCTTCGACGAGGTCGGAGCACAGTCCGCCAATTATTTTCGCTTCCGACTCGGTCCCGAGGTGGTGATCTCGGCAGGAGCGAGGGTCAAGCGACATGGTGAAGCCATGCGCGGCCAGTCGGTGGAACTGATCGCGCGCCATGAACAGCGTAGTGGACGATTGCCCTACGAGCGATTGTTGCGCGATGCGATGCACGGCGATTCTGCGCTGTTCACGCACGCTGATAGTGTGGATGCGGCATGGCGGGTGGTCGATCCAGTGCTCGGCAATGCCGCGCCGATCCACGACTACGCACCCGGTACCTGGGGGCCTGCACTGGCCGCAGG
>JANMSL010000554.1:0-1581 GCA_031389245.1 Lysobacterales bacterium
TGGGCACCTGCTGGCCCTGAGCTTTCAGGTCTTCAATGTGCAACTCGATGGCCTCATGAATGAGCGTGGCAACTTCTTCGCGAGTCTCACCGGCTGCGATGCAGCCCGGAAGGTCGGGAACATAGGCACCAAAGCTACTCGGACCCTTCTCGATGACAACCAGATATTCCATGTGCGACCTCATTTCTTCAGACCTGCTTGCTTCAGGATGCTGTTCAACGTGCCAGGCGGCACCTCAACGCTCGGCTTGCCGGCGACCGTGACGGTCCCCGTCTTGGACGCGTGATGGTACTGACGAGGACTTCCCTTCTGGCGTACTTGGTACCAGCCGTCCGCCTCAAGGCGTGCGATCAGTTCTTGAATCTTCGTTGGCATAGAGGCCAGTTCCTACTCTGCGCGACTCGCGGCGGCTGCCTGCGAGGCATGCTCACCAAACGCCCTGCGCTCCGCCTTCCAGATGGCTCGCTTGCCATACGGTCGCAGATGTTTGGCCCATTCGCCAGAGACGGTGATTTGATCGGCGCGCTTGTGAGACATGTGGATTTGACGCCGAACAAAGCTAACCGTCCGCGAGTGGATGGCTGGCCAGCGCTGCCGGCGAGCAGTCCGGTTGAACGAGGGGTTGGGCGTCAAGATTCACTGGATCACTTCGTCTGCGCGCGCCACCAGCGATTGCGGCATGGTGATGCCGAGCGCCTTTGCGGTCTTCAAGTTGATCACCAGCTCAAACTTGGTTGGCTGCTCCACCGGAATATCGGCCGGCTTTGCGCCCTTGAGAATCTTGTCAACGAAGCTGGCTGCGGTGCGCCAATGCCACGCGTTGGATGAAAGATAGGACATCAAACCGCCGGCAGCGACATACTCGCGGCCGCCGAAAACCGACGGCACCTGCGAGCGAAGCGTCAGCTCGATGATGTGGACACGGTGCCGAAAAAACATCGGATCGCCCACGACTACGAGCGCGCCACCTTTGGCGCGCGCGATGGCTCCGTCCAGTTCGCCTTCCACCGCGACGTCGATACGATCAAGGCGCAGGCCAAGAGTCTTTGCGCGCCGCGACATCGCGTCAAAGAAGAATCCGTTGGCAGGGTTGGCGCTGTTCATCAGCACGCTAATCCTCTTGAGTTGCGGCACGGCAGCCGACAGCAGTTCCACTTGTTTAGGAAGAACCTCCTCGCCCGCCGCCGAAGTGCCAGTCAGGTCGCCACCTGGGCGGGCCAGGCTGGCCACGAACCCCGCGCCTACCGGGTCTCCGGCGTTGATCATGACGACGGGCAGTCCGGGAGCACCATCACGCGCCGCGCGGATGGTAGTCGTGCCGAGCGCAAGGATTAGCACCACTGGGAGCGCCTTGAGTTCGGTGGCGAGTTCGCGCTGGCGCTGCGGATTCTCGCCCGCCCAACGGATTTCGATTAACAGGTTCTTTCCTTCGACCCAGCCCAGGTCCCGCAAACCCATACGAAGACCTTCCAAGGCGATCCGGCCCCCAGGTGTCGGTCCGGCCGCCGCAGCAAGCAATCCAATCCTGAAGACCTTGCCCGTCTGCTGTGCGCGAACCGCGTGCGGCCCGAGCAGGCATGT
>JANMSL010000569.1:0-2690 GCA_031389245.1 Lysobacterales bacterium
ACCAACCCGCAGGACGCGCGGGCGAATATTGAATGGGCGCACGCGTTCTTCGAAGCGCTGCAACCGTTTTTCAGCGGTGCCTACGTCAACTATATCGATCCGTTGCTCGGGTCGTGGGCGCAGCGCTATTACCTCGACCACTATCCGCGCCTGCTGCAGATCAAGCAGCAGTGTGATCCAAACAATTTCCTCGCGTTTCAGCAAGGTGTCGGCTCGTTGTTTGAGCCCGACCTGTCGCAGCCGCTGGACCTGGCGCCGTTGAACCGTACCTGTGTTGAATGAGTTTGGCACGGGGGCGGACTCCCCCGGCTCGCTTCCGTCGCCAAGCTCTCTTTTTCTACTCGCAATGCCCTGGAGCCCAGCATGATCTCGATTGTCGCCAAGTGGAGCATTCTCCCCGGTAAGCACGAACAAGCCGCCATCGCGTTGAAAGACCTCGCTGGTCGGGTCGAACGCGAAGAGCCGTTCGTGCCGATGTACACGATCCACATTCCGGATTTCAAATCCGCTTCGTTTCCGATTCCCTCCGACGCCGATGTCGTGTTTTTTTCTGTGTTCGATGACGCGGCCGCGTTCCAGAAGCATCTCGATGGGCCGGTATTTCGCGACTGGCTGGCGCTGCACAAGGACCTGTTCCTGTTCAATAGCGGAAACCTGTTTGTGGTGTCGGAAATGATCGATCGCATAGCCGGCTATGTGCGGCAGTCGATGGTCACTCCGACACCTGGCTGTAATTGATCCTCACACCTGCCGCCCTCGCCCATCGGAGCTCCGCCCATGCATGCCAGATCCCTACGCCAGAGCCTGTTGACGACCCTGATAATCACCAGTTTGGCTGGCTGTGCCGGCAAGCAGGCGAATTCCAATGGCGACAAGGCCATGTCCGATGTGATCCCGATCACGGCCGTGCCACCACCGATCGATCCGACCATCGATAATTGCAATGTCACCACGCCAGACACGGCAGTGACGACCGCATTGCTGACCACAGGCACGCCCTGTCAGCCACAGTTTGTGGCACCGTTCGATCTCGATGGTTTACAGCATGGCTTCGACTACTACTCGTGGCTCACCTTTATTGCCCTCAACGCTCCCAGTGATGGCGTCGCGCCCGCGCCGGGCAACGACGCCGATACGCAGTGGGAAGAATGGCGCGAGGTTTCCGATGTGATGTTGCCGGGCGGCGCCACACCCGGCGGCTTTGATTCGCCGCGGGTGATTCCCGATGCCTGTAAATCGATCAGTGGTGCCAAGTCATTGCGCATCGTGCGGCGTGCGGGATTGAACAAAGCTGGAACCCATCCGACCGAAGTCACCAGCGAAGTCAATCAACCGTTCGATAGCGGTCCGCTGATTGATCAGAATGGAAATTTCGTGCGCTACGAGATTCTGGTCAATGAGCCGATGTTTGAATACATCGTGCAGAACAAGCTGTACAGCAAAGCTGGGCAGAATGCCTTCGTTGGGCCGGTTGCATTTCCTGAAGGCAACAACGCCAGCGGCAGCACCGGCACCATGGGCGCCATCATGGTCAAGGCCGCGTGGAAAGTGATGGGTGCCGGTGATGACCAGAGCAAATTCCATATCACGCAGGCATTGGCTTACAACCCACCTTCAACCAATCCCAAGATCGCCGAATCCTGCAGCGCGGTCACGTTGGGCCTGGTGGGTTGGCATGCCGCGCACAAGACTGCAGATGCGCCGCAGTGGATCTGGTCCACTTACGAGCAGGTGAGCAATGTGCCGAGCGATGCGGATGTTGCCAAGGGCGGCTTGAAATCACACTACAACTTCTACAACGCCAGTTGCGCCCCCGGAAAGTGTCCGGTCAACGAGCCACCACCGCGACCGTGGAATCCAGACATCCAACCGTTTCCCAACGGGTTCAAGAGCCAGATTACGCGCGTTACCGCGCTGACTGATGCTACCGACACGCTCAATGCGAGTTTCCAGCCAATCCTTGCCGGTACCGTTTGGGACAACTACGAGCTGATCAGCACGCAGTGGCCAACCGACGCCAACAGCAAGATTGATCCGACCGGTGTGCCGGCCCCGGCACTGGCGCAGGTGGCCACCCCCAAACCCAACCTCGGTGAGCGCCCCGAGCAGCGCGTGCCGATGAGCCGGCTGCGCGCGCGCGTCGCCGAGCGGCTGCTGCAGTCTCAGTCGTCGAATGCCATTTTGACCACCTTCAACGAGGTGAACATGGCGCCGGTGATGGAAATGCGCAAGCGCTTTCAGGAAAAGTTCGAGAAAGAACACGGCGTCAAGATCGGATTCATGAGTTTCTTCGTCAAGGCCGCGGTGCATGCGCTCAAGAAATACCCGGTGTTGAACGCTTCGGTGGACGGCACCGACATCGTTTACCACGGCTATTTCGACATCGGCATTGCGGTCGGATCGCCGCGCGGATTGGTGGTGCCGATCCTGCGAAATGCTGACCAGATGGGTTTTGCCGACATCGAGAAGAAGATCACCGAGTACGGCGTGAAAGCGCGCGACGGCAAACTGGGCATCGAGGAGATGACCGGCGGCACCTTCTCCATCAGCAACGGCGGCGTGTTCGGCTCGATGTTGTCCACGCCTATCATCAACCCGCCGCAATCGGCCATCCTGGGCGTGCACGCCACCAAGGACCGCGCCGACGTCGAGAACGGCCAAGTGGTGGTGCGCCCGATCAACTATCTGGC
>JANMSL010000590.1:0-3836 GCA_031389245.1 Lysobacterales bacterium
GGGAGGGCAGGCCGCTGGTTCGTACACTGACGCATCCGGACCCGATGCAACGGCCGAGATGCTGCGCTTCTTTTTCGAGCAATCGCCGCAGCCAAACTAAGTTGGAGGAGCAACGCACGTCGCATCTGCTCGACGCTCGCGATCGATACGGTTCACTTGGTTCACCACACTTGCGCCGCGGCCAATCGCGGTGCATTCAGTCAAGTTGGGGACACAACTGCCGCTTCACTTTCATCAGGCATTCTATGGTGCAAAGGCAACGAGACGACGAACCTGCTTCCGAGCCCTTCGCCATCACTGGTCGCAACGATGGTCCCGCCATGCGCTTCGACCAGTTCATGTACCACCTTGAGCCCAATCCCCAGGCCCACTCCATTGAAACCGATGGCGCGCGTGTCTTGCTTGAACGGTTCGAAGATAAATGGCATGGCACTCGCGGTGATGCCCATTCCATTGTCGCTGACCGTGATCTGCATCGACTCGTCTACCGCCTCGATCGAGAGCGCGATCTGACCTTCGACCGGGGTGTACTTGCTCGCATTGTCGAGCAGGTTGCGCAGGATCTGCGTGAGTCGAACCGCATCACCGCGAACGTTGAGCGGGCCCGCCGGCAATTGCACTTCAAAGTGCTGGCGACGCGCGTCCATCACCGGCCGGCAGGCGTCGACCGCAGCATCAACAATTTTCCTGATATCCACCACTCTTCGTTCCAGCCGCATATTACCCGTGGTGACTCTGGCCACGTCCAGCAAGTCGCTCACCAATCGCGAAATGTGCACCACTTCGCGCTCGATCAGGGCTTGCATCTGTGGCAGCTCCTCCTTGGAGGTGTGCTCCATTCGCGCCACTGCAAGACGAATGGGCGTAAGCGGCGAACACAGCTCATGCGCCAGCACGGCCAGAAACTCCGCCTGTCTACGCTGCGCGTATTCAGCTGCCTCTTTACCTTCTTGCGCATTGATCGTAGTGATAACCAATTGCTCATTGGCGTCACGCAGATCGGCATGCTGAAGGTCTTGCAGTGCCTTAAGCGATGCGTCACTGGCCGATTTGCCCTCAGCTGACGGCGCGTTCGGCGACAGCATTTGCTCTCCGTTGTCCAGCACCAGGCTACTGAAGAAATAGTGACCAAGCCCGCGCCTCTTGGCCAGATACATCGCCGCGTCCGCCCGGTCGATCAAGGTGTCGGCATCCGCGCCATCATCCGGATAGAGGCTGACCCCGATGGTCGCGGAAACACGGATCTGATGCGTGTCGATGGGGTCAATTGCGGCGAGCGAGGCGATGATCTTGCCAGCAATGGTTACCGCATCGGAGGCATGGTGAATCTCGCTAAGTAAGATAAGAAACTCGTCACCGCCGCGACGGCTGACGGTGTCGGTCTGTCGCACCGACGCGGTCAGGCACTGCGCCACCCGCTTGAGTACCTCATCGCCGATTTTTCGGCCAAGTGAATTGTTGATCTGCTTGAAACCGTTGAGATCCAGAAACAGCAGCGCCATCCGGGTGTGGCGACGCTTGGCGTCAGCGATGGCATGCGCCAACAGATCCAGCATCAGTCGGCGATTGGGAAGTCCGGTCAAGGCGTCACGCAACGTCGAAGAAACCAAATGTTCGTTGGACTCGAAGCGCTGTGTGTTCGGGTCGTCAACACCAGCGCCCAGCGCCGTCTCGCTATCATCGTTCACCGCAGCGAGATCCGCCGACGGCGACTTTGCATCCGGTGGCACTGCCGTAGTCTTTGGAACGGATTGCCCGTCCGCAGATTCGTCGTGCCCAGGGACCTTATTCATGATGGCGGACCCAACAGCGCCAATTCGGTGGCGTTTGCATCCAGGTCCAAGCGCGCTGCAGTCGAGTGAGGCTTTCGAGTGGGCCTTCCGCCCAACAGCCCCTCCTGTTCAGGCAGCATCTCGCCGATGCGAATGCCATGATCGTCAATAGTGAATTCACGAAGCTGGTCAGAGTGGGCACTGGCTCGCACCTTGACCACCGCCATCACTCGGCGCAGTCGACTTTCCACTTCAATGTAGCGTTGAACGATGATCGCGTCGGTCAGGAACGCGGTGCCATAAGGGCTGAACCGCAGGTCAGTGTAACGGTCCTCAAGTTCGGAGGTCATCAGCACACTGACGCCCAGTGCTGCCAAGGCGGTGACGAGACGCGAAAGAGATTCGCGAAAGTCGTCGCGGAATGTCGGCGCCAGCGCCAGCTCAAAACCCGAGAGCGAATCGATCACCACACGAGTTGCTTTCAGTCGATGGATCTCGGCCACCAGCAGGCTGGTTATCTCATCGATCGACAAATCAGGCGCCCGACTGTCCACCAGCCCGACACGGCCGCTCTCGACCAGATCGGCGACTACGCGATTGCGCGATCGGTGGGGTCGTTGCTCGAACGCCGCGATCACGCCAGTCTCGCCGCAACGTGCACCCTCTGCCAAAAATGCGGCAGCCAAGATGCTCTTGCCGGATCCTGAGGGCCCAGCGACGAGCAGCGAATAGCCGCGCGGCAGTCCGCCGCCCAGCATCTCATCCAGCTGCGGAATCCCCATCTGCAGTCGATCATCTCCCGTGTGATGATGCGCTCCGTTATATGTAGAAACGGCAGTGCCGGCAGGAGCGAATACCCGTATGCCTGCGGAGTTGATGCGGAAGGTATGCAGGCCCGGCAGCGTCGGTTGTCCGCGCATCTTCATGATTTCCAATTTGCGCACCATCGAATTGCGCTGCACACTCTGCCGCAACCAGATCAATCCGTCGGCGACCGTGAACACTGGATTGGCATCGGTTTCCTCGAAATACTCGCCGATCAAGAAGGTCGTGGCTTGCCAGCTGGTCATGATCATGCCGAGCTGCTGCACAAACTGTTGCAAGTTGTTATGCGGGTTGCCCTGAGTGGTGCCGGACAACACCACTGAACGAAACGAGTCGACGAACACGAGCGCCGCGCCGTGTGCCTGCACCTCGGCAACAATACGACGCAGAACCACGTCCAGATCGCCGGCCAGCGTGTCATCTGACAAATTGATGAAGCGGATCGAGTGGTTGATCGCCTCGGTCTCAAAAAAGTCGAACTGCTGCTGATAGCGCAGCATCTTCAGCGGCGGCTCACCCAGCACGGTGAAATAGATCGCAGGTCGTTCCGCTGTCGCCAGTGCGAACATCATCTGGTGCGCCAACGTGGTTTTGCCGCAGCCTGGTGGACCGGCGATGAGATTGAACGAGTACTCCGGCAAGCCGCCGCCAAGCACTTCATCGAGGCCGGGGACACCGGTGGCCAAGCGGTTGATCGTGACTTTGGCGTCCATCATTTAACGTCCTGTGTTGTAGAGCCGATTGCTGCGCCAACCCAAATGGCGCGAAGCAAGCGTTCGGTGAGCAAGGGTCCGACCATGCTGGCCAGCAACTGATAAAGAGCGAGCAGAAGGGCACTACCGCCGGCGTTCGCTGACACTGCATTTTGTTGTGCGAGCATAGACTTCAGAACCGCAAAATCGATCGGAGCGTCAAACACCTGGCTGCTCCCAGCGAGCCATGCGTGGTCACGACCAGCGAGGTAAAGGCTGCGCTTGAAAAGAGCGGCAACGCCTCTGGCACCGATGATCGGGCCCAGCACCGCATCGATCTCCTGACAAACGGCGACGAATACATCGGCGACTTGCCCGGCATTCGCATCAGCTCCAGCTCGCAAAGCCAAAGTTTCTGTTATCCGAAGGCTCTCGTGGCTTTCCACTGTGGAAGTTCCGTTGACGATTGGCGAATGAACTGCATGCAGCGTACACCTTAAGGGTGATGTGCTTCGGTGCGGGCGTGGCTGGGCATGGCGGAAATATT